>JAAYMO010000301.1 GCA_012521375.1 Clostridiales bacterium | reverse complement strand
TCTGCCAGCGATCAAAAACTTCTAGCAGACCAGCATATACTACAGGCTATATGGTGACCCATAGGGGACTCGAACCCGCAACCTGCTGATTACAAGTCAGCTGCTCTGCCAGTTGAGCTACACCAGCGTAATGGCGACCCGGAACGGGCTCGAACCGTCGACCTCCAGCGTGACAGGCTGGCATTCTAACCAACTGAACTACTGGGCCATCTGTTGGTGGGCACAATAGGGCTTGAACCTATGACCCCCTGCTTGTAAGGCAGGTGCTCTCCCAGCTGAGCTATGCGCCCTAATACCTAACGACAAGAATTAGTATACATTATAGAGCTATTAAAGTCAAGTTGAAAAATATTTAAAAAATTATATTAAAATTAATCATTAATAGCTTTGTTCAATATATCTTCAAGTTCCTCTTTATTAAACTGATATTTATTATTGCAAAAATGGCAGACTAATTCAGCTTGACCTTGTTCTTCAATTATTTCTCTAATATTTTCTTCACCTAATGCAATAAGCGCTTTTTCTAACCTATCCCTGTTGCAATTGCATCTATACCTTATTATCTTCTTTTCATGAACTGTATATTCAATTTTATTCATTACTCTATCTAGCAAGCCTTTTAGCCCATTCTCAGCAATAACATCTGTAACAGATTTGATATTTAAAACATTACGTTCTAATAAATCAATGGTTTTCTCATCTGCATTAGGCATTACTTGTGCAATAAAACCACCAGCAGAATTCACTGTGCCATTTTGTGTAAGCCTAACTCCTAACGCAACAGCAGTTGGAGTTTGCTCAGAAGAAACAAAATAAGAAGCAATGTCATCGCCAATTTCGCCATTCACTATTGGTACCTGCCCTATATATGGCTCTTTTAAACCTAAATCTTTTATGACGGTAAAGACCCCGTCAGTTCCTACAGCACCACCTACATCAAATTTCCCTTTATCGTTGGGTTTTAAATCAACAAAGGGATTAGCAATAAAACCTCTCACATCACCAGAAATATCAGATACCACAATTATACTGCCAATAGGTCCTTTCCCATTTATTTGTAATGTTATACTATCTTTTTCTGATTTCAACATGGTACCCATCATGCTTCCTGCAGTTAACATTCTACCTAATGCTGCAGTTGCAACTGGATAGGTATTGTGTATCAGTCTTGCCTCCTCAACAATATTAATAGTTGTACAACAAAATAATCTTATACTACCATCATTGCTGGTACATCTTATCAATATATCTTCCATATATCCTCCTATTTGAATATCATTTATAATTTTTTTGCGACAAAAAATATTCTTTCGCTTTTATCATTTGGTTTAGAAAATGTAAATTCATCAAAAATCTCTATATTGACAAATCCACATTTTGATAGCATATGGTATATTTCACCAGTTTTATAAGCTTTCTGAATATGAATTTCTTCAATTCTTCTATAGAATTTGCCATCTAAAACAAAAAAATTCAATCTCATTGTTACAATTGAAGAATCAATATTAAATTCATTTTCCCAGCAGTAAAATATACCATCTTTTTCTTCTACAAAAGTATTATTGCCTAAAACATGTTTTAGTTTGTAGAAACTGCTTATATCAAATATAAAAATCCCGCGAGGATTTAAAATTCTAAATATATCATTAAAAACCTTTTCTAATTCATATTCTCTAGTGATGTAGTTAACTCCATCACATCCACATGTCACAACATCAAAGGTTTTTGTAAGATTTAGATTTCTCATATCCTGCTTTATGAACCTTATATTTTGTCCAAAAATTCTAGCTTTATTTTCAGCTATTGATAGCATTTCCTCTGATATGTCTACTCCCCAGAGATTGTAACCCAAAGTAGACATAGGTATAGTTATATTACCAGTGCCACATGCTAAATCCAAAATATGATTGGCATCACTATTAAACTCTTCAATTATTCTTTTTAAGTAATTTGCCCATTCATTATAATCTACCTCATCCATTAATTTATCATACAATTGAGCAAAGTTCTCATAACATGACATAAAAATACTCATCCTCGCCATTAAAACTTATAATATGAGATTGTATCTCTTTTCTTCTTTTTTCTCCTTCCAAGCAAATACCCTAGAATAAAGGATAATACAATCAAAACTAGCTCTATATACTTGAAATCAATAATTTTCTCAATTATACTATTCATCTTTAAATAATTTACAATCTTTTCAACAATATTCTCTTCCTCATTCTCATCTGAAATATCTTGGATTTCTGTCTCTATTATCTCTATATAATCACTACCTAAATTCTCCATCCATCTTCCTATATACTCATTTTGTTCTAATGCTTGTTCTTGCAAGGTTTTCATTATTTCAATGAGTTTTTTATCTTGTGTGTCTTTTTCAATTATCTGATCTAAATCATATAGGATTTTATATTTTAGTCTGCTTGGATATAGCATATTAAAATCTAATTTCTTTATCTCCTCAATATACTTTTCAAAATTAGCTTGTTTCCTATGCGTTTCAGCCTTAATATAATTTATCTGTGTTAAGCTGAAAGCTGAATCTGTTGGATTGTTAATATATTCATCACATAGAATATATATTGAATCATAATCTTTTTTTCTGAAAGCAGCAGAAATATTCTTTAACTTTTTATCAGAGCTGAAGTCAAACCTATCGATGGCCAGTTTATCAATTAGTTCAAAGTCTATGCCAAAAATATAGCTGCTTATATTCATCTCCAATGTAAAACTATTATCTCCGCTTAATAATGCTTTGTCTTCTAAAGCCCCGATTGTATTTAATACATTATAAGGGAAAAAATCTTTTAATGAAATGATAATCTTAGAAGCATCAGGCTGCGCCAAGCCTTTATTTCTATGGTATCTAACACTATATACACCTTTACTATTATTTGTAATCTCAGTTTCATATTTTACATTTATAACTTTTGTCTCTCCTGTTTTAAACCATAAATTAACTGTATTCCACCTCGAAACATCTGGCAATGCATCCATAGGGTATCTTTCTTCAATGTATTTTACTGTTCTGCTATAGTGCCTTATGGCACTATCTTTCTCAGATATTTCTATATTATCTAAATTATTTGAAGGTAATCCTAATATAGCTTCAACAGTATTTTCTTTTGTATTCTTTAATATATACTCACCATCAAAAATTAGCTTGTCCTCACTAATTTCAATATGGATATCTTGTGCTACTAAATGAATATCGTAAGTATTCAGTATTCTTATATCATATCCATTCCATACAATATCATCATTATCAGCAAGGATGACGATAAATAAGCAAGTTAAAATTATAGTTAAAACTACTGATGTCCTAATACTTCGACTCTTTATCACTATATACCTCACCCCACCCCTAAAAATATAATAGTACTATAATTGATTTTACAATAATAAATTGAAATATACAATTGACTAATAAACTATGGCAGTGTCAATTTGTTCTAGGTTTTTAAGAAGCAGATTAGCCCTCGTTATTTTGGTAAGCTAAATTATATCGTTGCCATTCCTTAAGTTTCTTAGTGCTCTAGACAACTGATTTACTTTACCATT
>JAAYMO010000003.1 GCA_012521375.1 Clostridiales bacterium | reverse complement strand
CATGCTTGGGATGCTGCAGCCTTGCTCCCGTTATGATGATAGGGGATGAAACATACGGGAGACTTACTCCTGATAAGGCAAGGAAAATTATTAGAGGATTCTATGAGAATAGGGGTGAGTAATATGAAAAAAGGCGATTTTAAGATTATAGTAGGCCTTGGAAGCTGTGGTATTGCTGCAGGTGGCAATAAAGTCTATGAAGCTTTCAAAGCAAATATTGAAAAATCAAATAAGCCAGTGACTCTTGATGAGACAGGCTGTATGGGCATGTGCTACAAAGAGGTACTGGTAGAAGTTATAGATTCTGATGGTAAAAGCATAATCTATGGAGAAGTTACTCCAGAAAAAGCAAATAAAATATTTGAATCACATATTATAGAAGGTAAACCTGTTATTGAATGGGTTGTAAAAGCAGATGATATGGAAACTTCTGAGGATGCTTTCTTTAATAAGCAGATGAGGATAGTCCTTAGAAGATGCGGTGCTATTAACCCTGAGTCCATAGATGAAGCTATTGCTATGGATGCATATAAAGCCATTGAAAAAGCAATAAAGACTATGACACCAGAGCAGGTAATTGAGGAAGTACTTAACTCAGGCCTAAGGGGAAGAGGAGGCGCCGGCTTCCCAACAGGTATGAAATGGAAATTTGCTAGAGCCTCTCAAGATTCCAAAAAATATATAGTTTGCAATGCTGACGAAGGAGATCCAGGAGCATTCATGGATAGAAGCGTCCTTGAAGGTGACCCTCATTCTTTAATAGAAGGAATGATGATTGCAGGCTATGCTATTGGAGCAGAAGAAGGATATATATATGCGAGAGCTGAATATCCTCTGGCTATTAAGAGATTGAAGATAGCAATAAAAGATGCAGAAGAAAGAGGATTGCTGGGTAAGAACATATTGGGTACAGATTTCAGTTTTAAAATAAAGATCAAAGAAGGAGCAGGAGCTTTTGTATGCGGTGAAGAAACAGCTCTCTTGGCTTCCATTGAAGGTAAAAGGGGTATGCCCAGAATAAGGCCTCCATTTCCTGCAGTAAAAGGACTTTGGGATAAGCCTACAAATATAAATAATGTTGAAACTTATGCCAATGTGGCTTATATAATACTTCATGGGGCTGAAGAGTATAAAAAATATGGTACAGAAAAAAGCAGAGGCACAAAAGTATTTGCTTTGGCAGGAAAGATTGCAAAAGGCGGTTTAGTGGAAGTTCCTATGGGAATGCCATTGAAGGAAATTATATATGATATAGGCGGAGGAACATCTTCAGGTAAGAAGTTCAAGGCTGTTCAGATGGGCGGACCATCCGGAGGATGCATACCTGCAGATCTTATCGATACAATTATTGATTATGATTCTGTAAATCAGACAGGTGCGATCATGGGTTCCGGTGGTATGGTAGTAATGGATGAAGATAACTGTATGATCGATATTGCAAAATTTTTCCTTACATTTACCCAGAAGGAATCCTGCGGGAAATGCACTTTCTGCAGAATAGGCACAAAGAGAATGCTTGAAATATTGGAAAGAATAACAAAGGGAGAAGGCAAAGAAGGGGATATTGAGCTACTCGAAGAGCTAAGTGCAAATATAAAGAAAAATTCCCTCTGCGGTTTGGGACAGACTGCACCAAATCCAGTTTTGACCACTCTTAAATACTTCAGACATGAATATGAAGCCCATATTAGAGATAAAAAGTGCCCTGCTAAACAGTGTAAGGCATTGATAGAGTATAAAATTCTAGAAGATAAATGTATCGGCTGTACTGCTTGCAGCAGGGTTTGCCCGGTTAAGGCTATTTCCGGTGAAGTAAAGAAAGTCCACAAGATCGATAGCAGTATATGCACAAAATGCGGAGCCTGTATGGCAACCTGCAAATTTGATGCAATAATTGTTGAATAATTAGTAAAGGGATGAGGTAGAGAACTATGGGAAAAATTAACTTAACCATAAATGGAATAGCAGTTACTGCCAATCCTGGTCAGACTATACTTGATGTGGCAAGAGAAAATGATGTTTTGATACCTACTCTTTGTCACGATGATAGATTGAAGCCATTTGGCTCCTGCCTGCTTTGTAGGGTTGAGGTAGAAGGAGCCAGAGGAAATATGCTGGCTTGCGCAACTCAAGTAACTGATGGAATGGTAGTAAGAACTGAGACAGAAGAAGTTAATAACGCTAGAAAACTATGTCTTGAACTATTGCTTTCCAATCATTATGGAGATTGTGTAGCACCCTGCAGTATGACATGTCCTGCAGGCATAGATGTGCAGGGCTATATTGCACATATAGCTAATGGCCAATATCAGGAAGCAGTAAAGCTGATTAAAGAAATGAATCCACTGCCAGTTGTATGTGGTAGAGTATGTACAAGGCCATGTGAAGACGAGTGTAGAAGAAATCTTGTTGATGAGAGGGTAGGCATAGATTATCTAAAAAGATTTGCAGCTGATTATGATTTAGAAAGCGGAAATCACTATGTACCAACAAAGAAGCCTTCTACAGGTAAAAAAGCAGCTATTATAGGAGCTGGGCCAGCAGGTCTATCCTGTGCATTTTATCTGGCAAAGGAAGGTCATGAGGTTACTATATTTGAAAGATGGCCAAAAGGCGGTGGTATGCTGAGATACGGTATTCCTGAATACAGAATGCCTAAGGCTACTTTGGATAAAGAAATCGACACTATTAAGGAATTAGGTGTTGAGATACAATATGAAAAAACCTTTGGAGTAGATATAACCTATGAAAGCCTTAAAAAGGATGGTTATGAAGCCATCTTCCTTGGAGTAGGCTCACAAGTCGGTCAGCCCATAGGCTGTGAAGGGGAAGCTTGTCCAATGGGAGTATACTCTGGTGTGGACTTTTTGGGCAGAGTAGGCTTGGGACATAAAATCGATTTATCAGGTAAGCATGTAGTGGTTATAGGCGGCGGCAATACTGCCATAGATGCTTCAAGAACTGCCTTAAGGCTTGGAGCTGAAAAGGTTACTATAGCATATAGAAGAACAAAGAAGGAAATGCCTGCCCATGTGATGGAGATAGAAGAAGCAGAATATGAAGGTGTGGAATTTGAATTCCTCATCGCTCCAAAAAAAATTGTTAGCGAAGCAGGAAAACCTATATGTATTGAATTTATAAGGATGGAACTGGGAGAACCGGATGCATCGGGAAGAAGAAGACCAATAGAAATTCCAGGCTCAGAATTTAAGATGCCTGCTGACTATGTAATAGGTGCTATAGGACAGACTCAGGATTTAAGTTTTATTAATGAAAATTTCAATCTTCAAGTAGATAGGAACAGATTAGTTGTGGATCCTGATCTATTGACTACAAACATAGAAGGAGTATTTGCCGGCGGCGATGTGGTTACCGGTCCTCAAACAGCTATTAAAGCTATTGCTGCAGGAAGAAGAGCTGCTTATTCAATGGATCAATATTTGAGAGGCAAAAAGATTGAGAAGCTTCCTGAAATGTATAACCATGTAAAAGCAAAAAAACTTGAAGAAATGGACAAAAAAGAGTTTGAGAAATATGAAAAGAAAGAAAAAATGAAAATGCCTATGCTCAGCAAAGAAGAAAGAAGGCATAACTTTAAAGAGGTTGAGTTGGGCTTTACAGAAGAACAGGCAAGAGCAGAAGCTCAAAGATGCTTATCCTGTGGCTGTCAAGATGTTCATGAGTGTAAACTTAGAGAATTTGCAACAATCTATGGTGCTGAACAGCATAGGTTAGCAGGCGGGATTACAAAGCATCCTATAGATGAAAGCCATCCATTCATCAGTAGAGATAAAAATAAATGTATCATGTGCGGAAGATGTGTAAGGATATGCCTTGAGGTACAGGGAGCAGGAGCTTTGGGCTTTATCTCAAGAGGATATAATACTACAATTGAACCATCCTTTGGCAAGCCCTTTGGTGAGGATAGCAGATGCGAGTCCTGCGGTCAGTGCGTATCTACATGTCCTGTAGGTGCCTTAACAGAGAAGGCAGAGCTTCCAAAACCAGGACCTTTTGTAGAGAAGATTACGGAAACTATATGCAACCATTGCGGTACTGGCTGCACAGTGAAACTTCATGTAGCCAAAGAGTTATTTGTAAGAGCTACTTCAGAAGTAGGATTGGGAGTAAATAACGGAAACTTGTGCGAAAAAGGCAGATTCCAGAACAGCTTTATAAATTCTCCTGATAGACTCTTAAAGCCGATGGTAAGAAAAGATGGCAAGCTGATAGAAAGTACTTGGGAAGAAGCTTTAAAGATAGTAGCAGAGAATATGAAAGCAAAGGCAGCAGTAGCCTTTGTATCTGAGAAAGCAACCAATGAAGAAGTTGCTGAGCTGAAAAAGCACTTCAATGAAGCATACAGCTTTGAATTGAAGGATGCAGCTTGCGGTTTACAGGAAGTGTTCGGCAAGGAATATAGAAAGGCTACCTATGAAGATATAAATAAAGCTGATCTAGTTCTTTGTCTAGGATTTGACATAAAGGAAGAAAACCCTGTTGCAGCGTTGATGGTTAAAGAAGCAGTGGAAAATGGTGCTCAACTGGTAATGGTAAGCGAAAAAGCATCAAAACTTGATAAATATGCAAAACATGTTGTAAGGGTAGATGACAGCAAGGTAAAGGAGTTTGCAGAGGCTTTGACAAAAGCAGTGAAGGGTGAGACAACAGACGAAGTTGCTGCAGCATTGGATGGAAATCTTAAGGCTGATGCAAACATATTGGTGATGATAGGTGGAGCCGCAGGCTATGCTGAGGCTAAAGCTGCTGCAGAGCTAGCAAAAGCTCTTGGCAAAGGTGCAGAAAGCATACTGCTCATGCAGAATAAGCCAAACAGTTTAGGACTTATCAGTGCAGGAGTTAAAGCCTTTAAAGTCGATGAATACAGCTTAAAAGATAAAGCAGTATTAGTATACGGTGAAGATCCTATAGGATTAGAAAATGAAAAAGCAGAAAAACTCCTTAAAGAAGCAGGCTTCCTTGCAGTATGCGATATGTTCCTTACAGAAACAGCAAAGTTGGCAGATGTAGTTCTTCCATTGAACAGCTTTGCAGAGACTGAAGGCACATATACTAACAGCGAAGGTAGAACCCAGAAACTATACAAAGCTATAGAACCTAAAACCGGAAAATCAAACATTGATGTGATAAAATCTTTATAGTATAAATCAAAAAACTAGGGGACATTCCGCGGAAGGAAATACAATTAGTTCAGCGGTGTGTCCCCTATATTTCAAGGAGGTTTTCCCATGGTATATATATCCTATATGGATTCTCCAATCGGTAGAATATATCTGCAATCATCTGAAAAAGGGTTGGCAGCCATAAACTTTAGAAAAAATGAGAAACCAGCAGGTGAATTTGAAGAAAAAGAGGATGAACATATCAAGCAAGCTAAAAAGGAACTTGGAGAATATTTTGAAGGCAAGCGCAAAACATTTACAATTAAGCTGGACTTACAGGGTACTGAGTTTCAAATAAAGGTCTGGAATAAGCTTTTGGAAATACCTTATGGTGAACTTCGCACCTATGCCCAGATAGCAGAATCTCTAGGGGGAAAACAGTATAGCCGTGCAGTAGGTACAGCGAATAAAGCGAATCCTATTCCTATAATTGTGCCTTGTCACAGGGTAATAAGAATGGGGAGAAGGATATCTAACTATTCCGGAGGTCTTGATGTACAAAGAAAGCTGTTCGAGATAGAAGGAATAAAATATAACGATATAAAATATATAATGCGTCACTAATAAACTATGCCTTTTATGTTATAAATTTTTAATAGCCTTGACACTTATATATATTAGCAGTATATTATATTTGAACACTGAACTAACCCGCCCACGGTCTTTCATACCAAAAGACTGTGGGCAACGAAGGACAGTTAAGTTCAGTATAGTATAAATACTTTACTGAATGAAGCCACATTCAAATTAATAGATGATGTCCGCTAGGGGAGCTTATGCTGAGAGGGTGGTTTATGCCACTGACCCTTGGAACCTGTGTAGTTAATCCTAACGAAGGGAAGCGGTTT
>JAAYMO010000300.1 GCA_012521375.1 Clostridiales bacterium | reverse complement strand
TGGTTGTTTGCGAGGTAGATCCTATCAAGGCTTTAGAGGCATATATGGACGGTTTCAGAGTAATGCCATTGATTGAAGCTGCATCCATAGGAGATTTCTTCGTGACTGTTACAGGATGTAATAAGGTTTTAACAAAAAAACATTTTGAAAAGATGAAGGATGGCGTCATACTTGCCAACGCAGGCCACTTCGATGTGGAGATATGGAAGCCGGATCTGGAAGCTTTATCAATGGAAAAGAAACTGATGAGAAACAATATTATGGGATATGTTATGAAGGATGGCAGGATTATAAATGTGCTAGCAGAAGGAAGACTGGTAAATCTGGCTGCAGGGGACGGGCATCCGGCAGAAATAATGGACATGAGTTTTGCATTGCAAGCCTTGTGTGCTGAGTATATAAATGATAATCATAAGGATTTGGATAAAAAGGTATATGATGTTCCTGAGGAAATCGATAAAAAAGTAGCATTCATGAAATTGAAAGGTATGGGCATTAACATCGATACACTAGATGAAGAACAGCATGAGTACCTGAAAGGATGGGAGCAATAGATGAGTCTTTTATTAAAAAACACTTCAGTAATAACCTGTGATATAGATGGAACTATCATTGAGGATGGGGCAGTAGGAATAAGCAATGGCATCATAGATTATGTAGGTTCAATGGAAGCCTATATGGCTGAAAAATATGACAGGGTCATGGATTTAAGAGGAAAGGCTGTTATGCCAGGGTTTGTCAACGCTCATAATCATGCAGCTATGACTATGTTCAGAAATTATGCAGATGATATGAAATTGATGGATTGGCTATTTAATAAAATTTTTCCTTTAGAAGATAAGCTTACTGAAGAAGATGCCTACTGGGCTTCATCCCTGGCTATTTTGGAGATGATAAAAGGAGGAACAACTGCTTACTGTGATATGTATATGTTTATGGAAAAAACTGCGGAAGCAGTAATCCAATCAGGCATGAGAGCAGTTCTGGGGAGAGGTCTTCAAGGTGAAACTGCTGAAGGCTTGGATTATAGAATATCGGAAGCCCTTGAACTATATAGAAACTATCATAATAGCGGTGACGGAAGGATAAGAGTAAATCTGGCTCCCCATTCCGTTTATACCTGTTCACCTGATTATCTTAAAAAGGTAGCCAGAGTAGCTTGGGAAATTAAATCAGGCATAAACATACATCTTTCAGAGACAGTTGATGAGGTAAAAAACTGTATTGACAAATATGGTATGTCACCTATTAAGTTGGCTGATAAAGCAGGACTACTGAATGAGAACACTATTGCTGCTCATTGTGTGGTAGTTGATGAAGAAGACATGGAAATATTGAAGGAAAAGAAGGTCAATGTAGCACACAATCCGGGAAGCAATATGAAGCTTGCCAGCGGAATAGCGCCGATAAAAACCATGACAGATATGGGAATTAATATTGCACTGGGTACAGATGGAGCATCTAGCAATAATAATTTGGATATGCTGGAGGAAATGAGGACAGCAACCTATCTTCAGAAAGTCGTCAGCAAAGATCCTACAGCTTTGCCTGTAGACCAGGTGTTGAGAATGGCAACTATAAACGGAGCCAAAGCTTTAGGCTTTGATAATACAGGTGAGATAAAAAAAGGCATGGTTGCTGATTTAATAGTAATCAATACTCAAAAGCCTTGGTATTATCCGAAACACAATGTAAAATCTGCCATAGTCTATTCCGGGAACTCTTCCGATGTCGAATTCGTCATAATAGATGGGCGTATTATAATGGAAAAAGGTCAAGTTCTGACACTTGATGAAGAACGAATTCTATATGAAGTCCAAAGAAGAGCAGAGAGAATTATGTCTTAGCTTTCACGGATACTCATTATAGTTTCTGTAGAGTTATGTAGTCGGTTTAAAGTAATATATTAAATTTGCTTCGTGCTACGAGCAGTTTGAGTATTCCTCTGGGGTCTTTATATGAAACCACTAAAAACACTGAAATCATGGTTTTTTATGCAGTTCTTAGTTACTATAGTAAAATAGAATAAGCTATGTGCAGTTCACAGTTCACTTGCACATATCTAATATGCAG
>JAAYMO010000299.1 GCA_012521375.1 Clostridiales bacterium | reverse complement strand
CTAAAGTCAGTTTAACGCCATAGTTTAATCCATCTTTATTAGTTTCAACTTTTCTAAAACCCAATCCAGGAATTATATTTTTACTGCTATCTACCACAGCTATTATACTTTTTCCGCTAGCTGAAGACAAATAATTATCCATACTTTTCTCTATACCCATGACCCCTTTTTTGTCAGACTTGCTTATATATCCTATAACATGTCTGCCAATTGAACCCTCAGAATATCTATGCTTTTTTTCTATAGCTGTTACTCCTTTTATTTTTCCTTCTTCTATTAAATCAAGCAGGTCACTATTTTCTCCTTCATATATAAACTCTAATGTATCAATATCAGATTTAATTTGTTCCAATATTTCATCAATATTTAAATTACATAATCTAGATATAACCGATGCAACAGAAACGCTATCTTGTACATAATTAGGGTAAACTATTATATATTTTTTAATTTTCCTGCTTGTAAAAGGTATCATATTTTTATCATATATGTTTCCTCTTTCAATCTCTATCGGTATTGTCAAAAGCCTTTGCTGTACTGCTTTTTTGCTATAATCGTAGTTTTTTATTACTTGTATATAAAATAGTTTGCATAAAAGATAGAAACATATAAAAATGAATACAATTCCTATAGTTATAATCCTCTTTTTATTCTTAAATGGAATTTCATCATATAACATAATAAACCTCCCATTAGGTGCTTTCATAACTATTATTTACCTAACTGAGAGGTTGTATTCTTTATTGCTCCTTAGCTTGCAATATTGACTTTATCTTTGCCACCATAATATCGATGGCTACTTTATTATATCCTCCTTCGGGAATTATTATATCTGCATATCTTTTTGTAGGCTCTACAAATTGATAATGCATAGGTTTAACTACTTCGGTGTATTGTTTTATTATAGATTCAAGGGTTCTACCCCTTTCCTTCATATCACGCTGAATTCTCCTAATTATACGTATATCAGCATCAGTGTCTACAAAAATTTTAATATCCAATAAATCTCTTATTTCGGGAGAATCTAGAATTAATATTCCTTCCAAAATGATTATTTCCTTTGGTTCCACTCTTACTGTTTCTTTCATTCTGTTATGTATAGTAAAATCATATAAAGGCTTGTCTATAGGAATATTATTTAAAAGGTCTTTCAAATGTGAAACCAAAAGTTTCGTATCAAAGGCAAAAGGATGATCATAATTAGTCTTTGTTCTCTCCTCTTCTGTTAAATGGGATTGATCTTTATAATAGCTATCCTGTTCTATTATTACAATATTATTCTTAGGAAGACTTTCATATATGGCTCTAGCCACTGTGCTCTTTCCTGACCCAGTTCCCCCTGTTATCCCTATCAATAAAGGCTTACTCATCTTCCCTTCTCTCCCTCCTGATAATATCATACTTATCAACCTTTTTTTTCATCTTCATTTTCAAAATTTGCTGGGGATGGGGAGCTGAATCTATCTCTATTCCTTCCTCATTCCACATTCTTTCAATTCTTTGTTTAAACACTCTTTTTTCCGGTCCTATTATCTCTATTTCATCTCCTACAGACATTTTATTTCTCTGCTCTACAGTTGCAATTCCAGTTTTAATATCATACTCTTTTATTAAACCTACAAAAACATAGTCTCTAATATAAGAACTGGTTTCATACACTTGTCCTCTATGATCAGGCTTATTAAAATAAAATCCTGTTGTAAATTCTCTGTGGCTAACCTTTTTTACTTCTTCAAGCCATTCTCTGTCTAACTTATAGTTTTTCGGATCAACATAATATTCATCTATTGCTTTTCTATATGCTCTTACAACTGTAGCTACATAATATGAACTTTTCATTCTTCCTTCTATTTTAAAACTCTTTAATCCGCTATTTATCAACTCTGGTATATATTCTATCATGCATAAATCTTTAGAATTAAAAATATATGTCCCTTTTTCATCTTCTTCTATAGGTATATATTGACCTGGCCTTTTTTCTTCTACCAAATAATATTTGTATCTACAAGGATGCGCACATTCTCCTCTATTTGCATCTCTGCCCACCATGTAATTGCTAAGTAAGCATCTTCCTGAGTATGAAATACACATTGCCCCATGTATAAATGCTTCGAATTCCATATCTTTTGGTGATTTATCGACTATTTCTTTTATTTCTTTTAAGCTTAATTCACGTGCTAGTATTATTCTTTTAATACCCTGTTTATACCAAAATTCTGCACTCTTATAATTAGTATTATTAGCTTGTGTACTTAAATGCATTCCCATATCTGGTGCAGCCTCTTTTATTGTTAAGAATACACCTGGATCTGAAAATATAAGGGCATCAACACCTATATATTGCAGTTCCTTTACATAATCAGATAAACCTTCCAGATCTTCATTATGAGGTATAATATTTACTGTAACATATACCTTTCTACCAAGGTTATGAGCAAATTCTATCCCTTCCCTTAAATCATCCATGGTAAAATTCCTAGCTTGTGCTCTTAAGCCAAACCTCTCTCCGCCAAGATATACAGCATCTGCACCATATATTAACGCCATTTTTAGTTTTTCTAAATCTCCTGCCGGTGCTAATAACTCAGGTTTATTCATCAAACTTTGCCTCCTTTTGCTTAAAGGTTATAGATATACCGTCACCTAATGGAATTACAACTGTCTCCATTGCATCATGGCTAGATATAAAATTAAGAAATTTCCTAAGCCTCTTTATTATTGTTATTTTTCTTCTTACCATTAAACTTTTTTCTGCAACCATTCCCCTAAATAATACATTATCGCATATAAATAAACCTCCAACCTTTAGTTTGTCAAATGAAAGATGTAAAAATTCCATATATTGTCCCTTAGCTGCATCAATAAATATCATATCATAATTATCTTTCAATGATTTGAGGACTTCTGATGCATCTCCTTCTAATACAGTTATATTATTATCATATCCTGCAGCCTTTATGTTTTTTACAGCTATATCAATCATTTTTTTACTCTTTTCAATAGTCGTTATTTTAAAATCTTCACCAGCTGCCATACCCATCAAAATTGATGAATATCCTATAGCAGTTCCTATTTCCAAAATTTTTTTAGTATTAGTAGCTTTTATTAAAATTTTAAGCAAGCTACCAACTTCTGGAGATATTATAGGAACATGATTTATTTTTGCATACTCTTCTAATTCACTTAATATGCCACTTGATTCTGGTAGTAGTTGATTTATATATTTTTGAATATACTCATAGTTTATATTATTCATCAAATCGCCTTACTTTCATTTTAATAGGCAATACACCATGTATTGCCTTTAACTATTCTAACAGTCCACTTTTATATTTATTTTGAAGCTGAATATGCTCCTTAAAGGTTTTAGAAAACACATGTGTGCCGTCCTTCTTAGCAAAAAAATATAAATAATCCGTATCTGCAGGATACAATGCAGCTTCAATTGATTTCAATCCAGGAGATGCAATTGGTCCTGGAGGTAGTCCCGGGTTTTTATATGTGTTATAAGGAGATTGGACTTCTAAATCCTTATATAAAAGATTTTCCTT
>JAAYMO010000298.1 GCA_012521375.1 Clostridiales bacterium | reverse complement strand
TGCTATGATGCTTATTTTATTTCATTGCCATTCTTAAGAGATAAAATCCCCAAGGGGCAATTCACAACACAAGTAGAACATTTAATGCAGTTTATATTGTCAAACTTATTATCATTAGAAAACTCCATGTAAGGTGTCAGTTGAAAAGGGCAAACTTTAGCACACTTACCACATTTGCAACACTTCTCCTGATTTGATATTACAATCTTTTTTTCAGTCTTTTTGGCAATATTAAGAGCCTTTCCTAGTTTATAGGATAATTTTTGCAATGTTCCCATGGGGCAAATTTGACACCAGGTTCGTGGATTTATAAATGTTGCTAGTGCACCACCTAAAATCAATACTACCAAATAGGTATTGGAAAATAGAGACCCTAGTTTGTCTAAGAAATCATATGTTCCCCAAGATTGAGATACATTAAGTATTCTCATTGTAAAAATTGCCATAAAGATTAAAAAGACACCCATCATCATGATCTTAGATTTTAATATGTCAGGTATTTTCTTATTTCTGCTTACAGGTAATATGATCCTATCAAACAGGCTTCCATGTGGGCAAAAGTTTCCGCACCAGTATCTTCCATTAAAAAATGAGGTAATTGTTAAACTAGCCATTATTACAACAACAGCTAAACCTAGTTTTGGCTCCCATTGGCCGCCTATAGCTATCAGAACTGTTATTATCCAACCATATTTCCTGATGTAACTAAAAGCACGATTTGTTTTAATATAATAGTTGTTCAATTTTTCATATGAGCCTCCTTTTAAATGAATATTTCAACAAACAATAACTTTAATGCATACCCATGGGGGGTATATAATTAGTATACTCAAAATTTTATAATTTGTAAATATATATATTAAAAACAGTCAAGGTTGCTTTCCTTGACTGTTTCGTACTTCATATTTCTAAACGCTTTTTATAGCTTTTGTTCCGTACGTAAGAGATCTTTTCCATATCCGCTGTATCCTCAAACCATGTGTAGTGCGTTGCTTTAAGCTTCGCTTTTTTTCTTTCTTTTAAAAAATTCTTTATATTTTGCCTGAAACTGCATGGATGTCGTTACAAACATAATACCAAAAGCTATAGCTCCTGCATATGAAAGGGTTTCAATCCCTTTGTTCAAGGCGGCTGAAAGATTTCCTGTTACAATATTTTCTACTACAAGATAAGCAGTTATCCCAGGAACTAATGGATACATGCCGGAGATTGAAAGCACAGATGCCGGAGTTTTTAATCTTCTTGCCATTATTTCACTATAAAATCCTATAGCAGCCGCACCAAAAAAAGTTGCAAGTACAGGCATTCCTGTTAGATAGGTAAGTACTTTATATACTGTCCACCCTACTAATCCTGAAACTCCAGCCCACCCCAAGTTTTTTTTCTCTGTGTTAAACAATATTGCCGGAAAAAAACTTCCGAAAAATGCTAATAATAACTCTTCCATGAAACCACCTCATATTATCGAACCTAGTGCAATCCTATTATAATCATTAGTCCTAACCCCACTCCTACAGCAACTACAACCAGCATAGCTTCTCCTATCCTGGCAACGCTGGAAACCAAATCACCCTTCAAGGCATCCTTAATGGCGCTTGTAATTGCAATCCCTGGAACCAATATCATAATAGACCCTGCAATGACTTTATCTATATTAATCAGAGGATATACTTTTTTTGCAAAGATAGCTAATGCTCCTGCAATAATTCCTGACACAAAAAGAGAGAAAAATTGGAAGAATCCAATCTTTGATATTCCTGAGTTTACAAGATATATGACAGCGCTGATAGGAGCAGCTATTAATGCATCTATGATTGTTCCTTTAAACAGTAGTGAATACACAGACGCTGTAAAGGCTGCAGCAGTAAGCATTGACGGAAAGTTACGATATGGATACTCACTTATTTTGCGAAGCTCCCTTTCTGCTTCTTCAATTGAAATGCTCTCTTCATTAAGCTTTCTTGAAAATGAATTGATCATTTCAATTCTGTGAAGATCTACAGTACGGTTTGTAATTCTCTTCATTAATGAAATTACTTTTTTATCTCCACCGTAACCTGAAATAAATATTCCGGTTGGCATGAAAAAGCATTCCGCATTTACTCCGTAGCTTTTGGAGATGATTCTTGCTGTATCTTCTGCTCTATATATTTCCGAGCCACTTTCCATCAGTATTTCTCCTGCCAAAAGGGCTAGTCGGAGTACCCTGTCAGTATTCATAAAAAGATTAATCCTCCCATCCTTATTACTTCTCCAAAGTGTTTGATTACATCTAAATCTACAATAAGATGGAAGCCATATACAGCTTCCATTTATACAACTATTTATTGTTTTTCAACCAGTTAAATGCACACTGAGCAATAACTGCAGAACCTATAGGAAGTACATTTTCATCAAAGACTACCTTAGGATGATGCTGGGGGAATGCTCCTCTCTCATCCTGGACTTTACAATTGAACTGAAAGTGGACTGAAGGAACTCTTTCAGTAATAAAAGCGAAATCATCGGATGGAGTGGCCCTGGAATCCTTTATTAATGTAAAATCCTCTCCCATTTCATCTATATAACCAAGCATCTCATCAAGAAGTTCCGGATTTGTATAAAGGGATGGAACATCTGATAGCACCTCATATTCGAAGGATGCTCTATATGTTTTACAAGTCAGGTCTATAACCTCCTGCATCCTGTTGAACAAATATTCCCGAAGTTCCTTACCGTAGGTTCTCATTGTTCCCTGAAGGACACAAGTATCAGGAATTATATTAGCTACAGTGCCAGCTGCAAACTGGCCAAGCGTAATTATTGCATTATCAAATGCTGATACTTCTCTAGAGATTAGCTCCTGAAGTGCTAGATAAACATGTACGCCTACATTAATAGGATCAATTCCTTTCTCAGGCATAGCTCCGTGGCAGCCTTTCCCCTTTATTGTTATTTTAAAACCATCAACTGAGGATAAAGTATAGCCATGCTGATAACCAATG
>JAAYMO010000297.1 GCA_012521375.1 Clostridiales bacterium | reverse complement strand
TCAAGATTCATAACCACTTGGGAGGATATATCCATAGCTTTCTCATGGGATACTATGGCATTGATTACAGGGTATTCCGGTGATGCCTCATGCAAATCTATGGTAAGAGTAATATTTTCTTTTCTTATCAATTGAGCTATACCATAACATACTCTTTCAGTAAATGTACCATCTGGTCTCCCGGGATAACCTCTATTGAGATTTCTTGTTTCACTTCCTGAAAGCTGCTGTTTGGATGAAGCATGGATATATACATCAGGATCTGGCCACTGATGGATAGGATTTGTGGCTCGTGAACCGTATCGGAACCATCTTTCTCCGAAATCAGTTTTTATAGTAAATCTCTGAGGAGCTCCCTCCTGGGGATCATTGTGAGTAAACCCACTATTATTTGCTCTGGGTATTACATAAAGGGTTCCCTTTTGAATCTTAGCATTTTCGATGAGCATTACGGCCGACATAAGACCTGAAGGTTCATTTGGGTGAGTTCCTCCAAGAACGAGAATGCTTCCCCCTGGTTCGGAGCCTTTTAATACATACACTTTTGTGTCTCCTGCTGTACCCTTAATATCTGGATAATAATCACTGAGCATCTTTACTTCGGTAACCCCTGGTCCTGAGACGATGGGTTCTTCTATGTGCATATTCATGAAAGATTTTCCTGCCAGGAATGCACATAATAAAGATATAGCCAGTAAAATTGCAGCAGTAGTTTTATTCCCTTTCATCTATATCTCCCCCCATCTCATTTAATCATCAAAACACGAAGTATTAATGGTATTATTACTAAAGCAGCATTCATCTGCTTGTTAAGGGTTTTCTCAGTAAAGAGATTCCATAAAGTGAGAAACAAAACAAATGCTACAATTAATCTATATATTAGAGTAATGATCATTTGATACACTCCATTCAATCAAATCTATGACAGAGATCTAAAAAATAAAGGATGCTAATTGGTTTGAGAATAATATAATGAGCAAGCCATAGGCTATTATAATCAGTGACGGAATAATGCATTTTTTCAATACCAGGAAGTAGTTATCTACGCCCACTACTTGAGCTGCAAATATTCCTGCAAGAGCAGTAGGAGGCATGAGGTCTCCAAGGCTAGCAATTAGAGAAAGTCCCGCAGCAGTAATAATCTGGTTCTTATCAAGCAGTGCCAGTAAAAAAGGCACTCCAAGAACTGAGGATGCTCCAAAGGAGGATACTGCTCCAAATAATGGGATAGTAACAGCTATTCCTAGGTATAATAAGGCAGGAGGAAGACTTAGGCTGTTTACTACTATAAAGCCTCTTACACCAGTAAGAGTCATTATCTGTATAAACATACCAACGCCCATTAGTATACCGAGAACGGGAAGAGCTGTATTTATAGCTTCCTTTGATATTTTTATAAAGTTCATCTTTCTTCCTGTGAATAAACCGATGAAGCTGCCTATAAGGAATGTAACTGGCATTCCGAAACTGATTATGTCAGGTATCACTTTTCCAAGTATCATAAGCAGTAATACTACAATGATTGGTATATAAATCTTGAATCCGTACTTCTCTATGTCTGTAGTATCAAGCTTTGATTTTAAATCTTCATAGTTAAAGTTTTTTACATGTTTTAAACCTAGCATGAGTACGAAAAGGATTGCTAAAGGTACAGTAAGAAGTATTAAAGGAATTTCAAAGCCTACATAAGGCATGTCTATACCTCCGCCAATAATCATTGCCGGCACATTAACAGGAGGTGCGATCATACCTAAAAGTCCTCCTAAAGCGATTATTGCTGCTGCATCTACTGCTGGAATTCCCATCATTATAAAAATAGGTGCTACTAATCCTCCAGCTGTGAGCACAGAAGCGGAGGATGAACCTGTTATCATTCCTGGGAACATAACTATAAGCATGAGCAGGATAAGCAGTAAAGCTGGTTTACGGTGAAACTTTTGTATAATGATAGAACTCAAAGCATCCAGTGCTCCGCTTTCTTGGATTACTTTCATGAATATCATAGCTGTAGCTATTACAAGTATAGTATCCAGGTACCCAAAGGTTCCTTCTACAAGATGTCTTATGGGTATGCCATTTCCTGAGACTAAAGCTCCTGTAACGGCTGCAGCTACCATGGAAACACTAACAGGAAGCTTTAGCAAAAAACATCCTGCTATAAATATACCTACCATTGAAATAAATATTATAAGTTGTAACTGCAAAATATCCCTCCTTAGATAGGTGTACAGCTGATACAAATATTTCAATTTTATTTAGATTAGATAAATGGGAGCATTAACTCCCATTTATCTAATAAATAATTATTTAAAAGCAGCCTTCAAAGGTTCAAGAACTTCTGTAATTTTGCTGACTTTATCCATAGGAATGCCGTTATCCTGTGTCAGCTTGGTGAATAAATTATCTTTATTGCCTTCCTCAACTACTATCACATAATCTGATTTGGGAACACAGGCATTTATGAATTTATCTGACAACTCACCTCTTCTGGCTTCACCGCCTACATGAAGTGTTATTATTTTTAAATTAAGTTCTTTGGCTTTAGAAATAACTGCAAGAGTTCTTTCCAGTTCGTCATCTGCATCAATTCCTGCAGCACCAAGTCCCTTTGAACTTCCGCCCACTGCTAATATGAGAGTTTTTACATCTTTGACCTCTTCAGCCTTTACTGTGGGGTTTATAATATATTTAATATTTGCTCTGTCAAGAAGCACCTTGACCATTTGCACATCGGCACTTTGACCCGAGGAAGTCAAGAGTACCGGTTGTTCTGCTATAGGTCCGCCAAGAGCACCTGTATATGTGCTATCGGATTTATTGCTTGCCTCTTCAGTAGGTTGGGTTGGTGATTTCTCAACCTCTGGAGCAGGCTTTTCTTCAGCTGCGGGTTTTGTTTCAGCAACTTGAGGCTTTTCAGGTTCCGGAGCAGGTGCTTCAGTTTTTTCCTCTGTGGTCTGTGTTTTTTGAGAACCTGAATCATTGTTAGAAGTTTCTGCAGGTGTAGCTTCCGCAGGCTTTGCTTCTTCAGAAGCTGCTGGAGCGCTTTGGGGTGCAGTGGCTTCAGCTTCCGGCTTCGTCTCTGGGGTTGAAGAAGCTTCATTTGAAGACATATCAGCTGTGGGTGCTTCTGCAGGATTGCTTCCGCTGCAGGCTGTTAATATAACCATGGTAAGAATCATGAGAACTAAGATAGTTATGTTAGATTTTCTAATGTTCATATATTAAGCACTCCTTGTAATTTTGATAGGGCTAGGCTGCCTAGAATCCTGCTGCCTGGCCGTCCCTTCTTGGATCAGCACCTCCGTGCAATTCATTTGTTTCGTAATTCATCATTACAGCATGAACTCCACCGAAATATGCATCATAATCTCCTCTAATTGTTATTTCATGACCCTTTGCCTTGAGACCTTCATAGCTGTTTATAGAAATTCTTCCTTCAACAGATAGAGGACCAGATTGCATCTGAAATATTCTTGGAGCTAGTATAGCTTGCTGTATATTCATTCCATGGTCGATTACATTGCTTATAGCCTGTGCTACTGTAGTTATTATTCTGGTAGCTCCGGGTGAGCCTATAGCCATGAAAGGTCTGTTTTGAGGATCAAGAACAAGTGTAGGGCTCATGCTGCTTAATGGCCTCTTTCCAGGAGCAATTGAGTTTGCTGTGCCTGGTACAAGTGTGAAATCATCCATATGATTGTTCATGATTATTCCTGTGCCTGGGATTACAACACCTGAGCCAAAGAAATAGTTGATTGACTTTGTAACTGCAACCATGTTGCCATATTTGTCCATTACTGCGTAGGAGGTAGTGCTTCCGCTTTCATATTTCCATGGGTCTCCGGCTTCAACTGAAGCTGCTGGCTTTGACATGTCTATCTTATTGAATAATTCCTTTGCATATTCTTTTGAAGTAAGTCCCTTTAGAGGCACCTTTACAAAAGCTGTATCACCCATGTATTTGGCTCTGTCGGCAAACATCAGTTTCATTGCTTCTGCCCATGCATGCAATGTCTCTGTAGTATTGTCTCCCATCTTTTTCAGGTCAAAGTTTTCCATTATATTAAGCAATTGAATTACATGGGTTCCCCCTGAGCTTGCCGGTGGTGTGGAAATGATAGTATATCCTCTGTATGTGCCTGTTACGGCTTCTCTTATCTCAGGCTTGTAGTTCTTTAAATCATCTATAACC
>JAAYMO010000296.1 GCA_012521375.1 Clostridiales bacterium | reverse complement strand
GTAATGGGGATATTTGGATATGTATTACAGCAAATCAACAATGGCATAATGTGGAACATATTTTCTATAATTCTGTGTGCTATACTTTATTTTATAAAATTATCATTATTTCCTGATATGCGAAAAGAAGTAATCGATTTAGTAATTAGGCTGCTACCTAAAAAAATTGCACGAAACTATGCTTCGGGCGTAACAAAGACAAAGGAACTTTAGAATATCTGAAGTGGATAGAAAGTTTTGCCAATGAAATTGGGAAAATTTAAGGTAATTAAAATATGAATAGTGCATAGAAGAGTATTATTTTATAGGAACATGGAAGGTTTAAGGGAGGCAGGTAATTGAAAAGTATTGAACCTGAAAATAAAAAGATATACCTAGTAACCGGGGCAGCGGGATTCATAGGTTTTTTCCTATCTAAGAGGCTCTTGGAACAAGACTGTTGGGTTGTAGGTATTGACAATATGAATGATTACTACGATGTAAAATTAAAATACTCACGTTTGGTAGCGCTTAAAGAACATGAGAGATTTACATTTATCAAGGGCGATATTTGTGATAAAGCTAGGGTAATGGAAGCATTTGATGAATATAAACCTGATGTGGTAGTAAACTTAGCAGCTCAAGCCGGTGTGAGATATTCGCTGGAAAATCCTGATGCTTATATCCAAAGTAACATCATAGGTTTTTTTAATATCTTGGAAGCCTGTAGATATAACCCGGTAGATCATTTGGTTTATGCCTCATCTAGCTCTGTATATGGTTCAAATACGAAGGTGCCTTTTGAGGAAACTGATTTTGTGGACCACCCTGTTTCACTTTATGCTGCTACCAAAAAGTCAAATGAACTGATGGCTCATACCTACAGTCATTTGTATAAGATACCTGCCACAGGACTTAGGTTTTTTACAGTGTATGGGCCAATGGGTAGACCTGATATGGCCTACTTTGCATTTGCTAATAAATATTTTAAAGGTGAGCCCATCAGGATATTCAATAATGGTGATTTTGAAAATGATCTCTATAGGGATTTTACATATATTGATGATGTGATAGAGGGTGTAATGAGATTATTAAATTCTCCGCCAGAAAAGACTAAAGAGTCAGCTTGTCATAGAGTTTTTAACATCGGAAATAATTCACCGGTAAAACTGATGACATTTATAGAAAAATTGGAGGAAGCGCTTGGCAAAGCATTGGGGAGAAAAGTAGTCTTTGAAAAGATATTTGAGCCCATGAAGCCTGGTGATGTGCCGGCTACTTTTGCATCTACTGATTTGTTGCAACAAGCGGTTGGGTTTAAGCCAAAGACCTCTATAGAAGAAGGACTACAGAAGTTTGCAGATTGGTATGTTAAGTATTATAAGGTGAAGTGAAAGAAATTTGAGTCTTACGTTAGGAGGTAAAAAATGAACATACTAGTTACTGGAGGTACCGGGTATATTGGCTCTCATACATCTGTTGCATTGATAGAAGCTGGCCATGAGATAGTTGTTGCTGATAATCTATGTAATAGTAAAGCTAGCACAATAGATAGAATAAAAGAGATTACCGGTAAAGAAGTGACATTTTACCAAGTAGATGTAACTGGTGAAGAAGCATTGGACAGATTGTTTTCAAAACATCATTTTGATGGTGTAATTCATTTTGCTGGTCTCAAAGCTGTAGGGGAGTCTGTAGAAAAGCCTCTTCTCTATTATTATAACAATACCGTCAGTACCATGGTCTTAAGCAAGTTTTGCCTAAAAAATAAGGTTAAAAAATTTATATTCAGCTCATCTGCTACAGTGTATGGGGACAATAAGGTTCCTTTTGTGGAAACTATGGAGCTACTTCCAACCACCAACCCTTATGGAGAAACTAAAGCAATTAGTGAAAGGATATTAAAAGATGTAGCTAATGTTAACCCCGATTTTGAAGTATCTATATTACGATATTTTAATCCGGTAGGAGCTCATGAAAGTGGATTGATCGGTGAGGCTCCTACTGGTATTCCCAACAATATCATGCCATATATCACTCAGGTGGCAAAGGGGAAATTAGAGAAGCTCAAGATATTCGGAAATGATTATCCCACTGTTGATGGAACAGGGGTCAGAGATTACATACATGTTATGGATTTGGCTGAGGGACATGTAGTTGCTCTCGAACATCTGACACCCGGAGTTCATATATACAACTTAGGAACTGGTCATGGTGCTTCAGTGTTGCAGCTAGTTCACACTTTTGAAGAAGCTAATGGCGTAAAGATCCCATATGAAATTGTAGGAAGGAGGCCTGGAGATATTGCCGAGAGTTATGCTGATGTAAGCAAGGCAGAAAGAGAACTGGGCTGGACTACTAAACGGGATATTTACCAAATGTGTCGAGATGCTTGGAACTTTGAAAGAAACTTTAAAGAATAGATATGATTATATAATTAAAATATAATTACAGAAGTTTTACTGTTTTGGAAGGGGATACTGAATATGAAAATTAAAAAGGCTATTATTCCAGCTGCAGGTCTTGGGACTAGGTTTTTGCCTGCTACAAAAGCGCAGCCTAAGGAAATGCTGCCAATAGTGGACAAACCCACGATACAGTTTATAGTGGAAGAAGCTGTTCAGTCAGGAATTGAAGAAATATTGATAATCACTGGAAGAAATAAGAGGGCATTAGAAGACCATTTTGATAAATCTGTAGAACTTGAGCTGGTGTTAAAGAATAAGGGGCAGGAGAATCTTCTGCATCTCATAGAAAATATATCTAATATGGTTGATATTCACTACATAAGACAGAAAGAACCCAAGGGATTAGGACATGCCATATACTGTGCAAAAGCTTTTGTAGGAAACGAACCTTTTGCAGTAATGCTGGGGGATGATGTAATAGATTCTGATAAGCCTGCACTAAAGCAGATGATAGATGTGTATGACAAATACAATTGCTCAATTATAGGTGTTCAGGAAGTATCTGAAGATGATGTAAGTAAATACGGTATTATTGATTCTTGCTTTATAGAGGATAAGATATTTAAGATAAATGATTTAGTGGAAAAGCCTAACAAAAAAGATGCTCCCTCAAGAATGGCTATTCTTGGAAGATACATAATAACACCGGCGATTTTTGACATATTGAAGCACACTAAGCCTGGAGCCG
>JAAYMO010000037.1 GCA_012521375.1 Clostridiales bacterium | reverse complement strand
GGTGTTTCAGATGTAAGTTTCCCCACATAGGGTATATCATCCAATGTATGATAATCCTGAGCAGACCAGTGATATAGTTCTTCTTTTACTGTGTATATCTGTTTTACTAAATTCCTCAGATTGTCATAATGAGTGGTAGTCTTTTCTCCATGAGCTGTCTTATGACTTTCTCCTCCAAAGATAAGTATTCTTTCTCCTTCGTGGGGATGATTTCTGAGAGTCATGCCAGGAGTCTCCAGATTTATGAACATACCTTCCGGAGGTGATTCTTCAATCCTAAATGCCAAAAGATATGACCTCTCTGGATACATCCTTGTAAAGTACATGCCTTTGCCATCATAGAATGGATAATGGGAAGCGATGATCACATAAGGTGCCTTTATCCTCTTTCCATCTACAGTTTTAATTACACATATCTTTCCTTCCTCAATATCTGCTGCTCTTGTCCCTTCAAATATATGAGAACCATTGCCTGGTATTTGTTTGGCTAATGCCAGCACATATTTTCTAGGATGAAATTGGGCTTGACCATCAAATTTAATTGCTGTCAGTACTGGGAAAGGCAGAGGTGTTGTAAGCACTAATTCAGAAGGTATTCCGAGACTTTTTGCTGCTTTGGCTTCATTTTCTATTTTTTCTACATAGTTTTTATCCTGAGTAAATACATATGCTGATTGAACTTCAAAGTGGCATTCTATATTATTGCTATTTATTGTATCTTCCATGAATCTTATAGCATTTTGGTTTGCATCTGCGTACTGCTGGGCCATTTCTTTTCCAAATCTCTTTATGGTTTTATCATATATTAGATCATGTTGAGATGTTATTTTAGCTGTAGTATGTCCTGTGGTGGCTTTAGCTATCCTGTCCGCTTCTATAACCGCTACTTTCAATCCTTCATTTTTCAGCAGATAAGCAGTAGTTATTCCTGACAAGCCACCCCCTACAATGGCAGCATCAACTTCAATATCTTCCATAAGCGTAGGGTAATCTGTATCTTCAGTTGTACCAAGCCAATAGGGTATTGTATCCCTATCATTTTTCATGAAAAATCACTCCTCACTATATAATTATTTGTTTTATGACAAAAAACTATAATTAATCGATATAAACATGGTGCAATACTTTAATATAATTGCCCTAATAACTCAATCCAATCTATGAATACTTTTATGATTTACAGTAAGAAGAGATTTATTCAAATTATCATTTAGTTTAATATTTTCCTATTTAAGGTCAACAGAATAAAAGTTTTGTATATGATAAAGTAGAAGGGTTTTTTGTTATGTAAATTTTTATACAGTTAAATAATGCATCTATATAACTGAGAAGAAATATTATACATATATTACAGTTTTTTTGTAAAAATTATATATAAGTATTTTTTGATATATAAAGCTTATAAGGGGAGGAGTTTTTTTGAAGAAGTTATTGCTTGTTACTTCCTTATTTGTTTTTTGTTTGGGCAATTATAGTCATGCAGACTTAGGGGATATAGTTTTAATGCCTGGCATGACTCATAAAGATATAGCAGAACTTCAGCAAAAGCTTGATATATTAGGGTACTTTAACCATAATGGCTATACCAATTATTACGGAGTAAAAACCACAAATGCTGTCAAAAGATTCCAAGAAGATTACGGTCTTAAAGTAGATGGTATAGCTGGCAACCAAACTATAAGTTATATCAATGCGAAAATTAAACAAATGCAGTTAGTGGAGGAAATGGCTGAGGAAAAAGATAAGCCAAGCCCTTTAAGCAGCCGTGCTTTTATAGATTTTGCCAGAAAATTCTTGGGGAAACCCTATGTTTATGGAGCTGCTTCAGGAAAAGCCTTTGATTGTTCTGGCTTAACCACCTTTATTATGAAAAATTTTGGTGTAGATTTAGAAAGAAGAGCCAGCCAACAATTTAAAAATGGTATACCGGTAGCTAAAGAAGACTTAAAACCTGGGGATTTGGTTTTCTTTTCAAGTAGTGGTAAAACCATAGGCCATGTGGGAATATACATAGGAGAACATAAATTCATACATGCCAGTTCTTCTAGAAAAAAGGTGGTTATAAATGATCTTCGGACATATACAGGTAAGTATCAAGGAGCCCGAAGATATTTAGAATTGGAATACGAAGAAGAATTGGAGGAAGAAAATAAGGAATAACGGCATTACGCCGTCATTCCTTATTTTTAATTGGATCTTCCAAGTATTTCGTTTTCTTGTTCTTGCAGAAATTGATTTGTATAAAGCCTATAATAATAGCCTTTTTCTATCATGAGCTTATTATGGTTCCCATCTTCCACTATCTTTCCATTGCTTATCACAAGTATCCTGTCCACCGACCTTATAGTGGAGAGCCTATGAGCTATTATAAAACTGGTTCTGCCCTTTAAAACCTTCTGTATAGTCTCTTGGATAGCCTTTTCTGTTTCTGTATCTACGGAAGATGTGGCTTCATCTAATATAAATATTTTGGGATTTGCCAATACTGCTCTGGCAAAGGATATAAGCTGCTTCTCTCCTGTAGATAATCTGCTTCCGCCTTCCCCCACTTCCGTATCATATCCTTTTTCAAGTTTTACTATAAAATCATGAGCATTTACCAGTTTTGCAGCATTGATTATTTCCTCATCGGTGGCATCCAATTTGCCATATTTTATATTATCTTTTATAGTGCCGCTAAATAGATGAGGAGTCTGCAGAACATAACCCAGATTAGACTGAAGCCAAACCTGAGATCTTTTTCTATAATCTACTCCATCTATCAGTATTTCTCCTTTATTTGGCTCATAAAATCTGCACAGTAGGTTCACTATGGTACTTTTACCTGATCCTGTTTCACCTACAAGCGCTATGCTTTGCCCTGCTTTAACACTGAGATTAAAATCATCTAATACCTTTTCCCCATCTTTATATGAAAAACTCACGTTCTTAAATACTATATCACCTTTTATTTCCGGCCAGTTTTCCTTTTTGGGATAGAAAACATCTCCATATTTCTCTAATACCTCCGGTGTGTCTTTTATTTCCGGTTTTGTATCTATTAGAGTTAAAATCCTCTCTGCCGAAGCCTGAGAAGCCTGAAATTCACTTAATATCCTTGCTAAATCCCTTACTGGTTCAAAAAACTGTATAGTATAGGATATAAAAAGTACCAGGGTTCCATAGCTTATATTCTCCAGCATTACCGCATTGCCTCCATACCATATGGCTAATCCTGTTCCTATACTTCCTAAAGAAACTGCCAAAGGCAGGTATAGTGCAGAATACATGGCAGCTTTTAAAGAGGCTCCATACATTTCTAGAGTCAATCCTTTAAACTCTTTAAGATTTTCTTCTTCCCTCACCAATGTCTTAGTGGTTTTAGCTCCCATTATTCCTTCATTGAAGGCTGCCGTAATTTTAGAGTTTGCTTTTCTTACCTTCCTTTGAGCCTTTAATATTATTTGCTGAAAATATGAGCTTATCAACACGAGAATAGGTACTACAGACAGACTTATCAATGCTAGCTTAATATTAGTAAATAGCATTACTGCAGCGATG
The DNA here is from genome assembly GCA_012521375.1 of Clostridiales bacterium. Taxonomy (GTDB): domain Bacteria; phylum Bacillota; class Clostridia; order Lutisporales; family Lutisporaceae; genus Lutispora. The sequence goes on along the minus strand of JAAYMO010000037.1, from coordinate 10,616 downwards.
CCAATCATCATCACAAATCCCCATACTAGATCGATCATGCCCCATGCTATTGTATCTCCTAGTCTTTGGGCATCAGACGTCATTCTCGCCATCATCCATCCTACCGGAGTTTTGTCATAATATGAAAAAGATAGTTTTTGAAGATTATCAAAACCCTTTCTTCTTATATCATATACTACCCCGGTTTCTATCCTTCCTGAGTTAATGGCCATAAATTTTACATTGAGAGCTTGAATCAATACCAATAGACCATAGACTGCAGCAAAGAGCCATAAGCCCTCTACGCTTCCCTTAGCTACAAAGTTATCGATGGCGTATCTAGTCATAAGAGGGAATATTACATCTATCCCTGCTATCCCAGCCATAATCACTGCAAGCCATATGACATTTTTCTTATAAGGTACTATATATTTAAACAGCTTTCGCCAAAGAGTAAGATCCAACCCTTTATCGTATTCTTGTTCCTGATAGGTGGTCATATATTTTACCTCCTGCAATTAAATGAAATTTACGTATCTCCCAATCAAGCAGTATCCGTCATTATATCTTCTTTTGTGTTCTGTATCTCCCAAATTCTTCTGTAAAGCCCCGGTTTAGATATTAAGGTTTCATGGTCACCCATATCGACAATGCGTCCCTCTTCCATAACTAGAATAATATCTGCCTCCATAAGAGTATTTATCCTATGTGAGATTATAAAGGTAGTTACACCTTTCTTTCTTTCCCTTAAAGCAGCTCTTATGGCAGCATCTGTTTCTGTATCAACAGCACTTAAAGAATCATCAAAAATCAGTATAGGTGTGTCTTTTATTAAAGCTCTTGCAATGGCCACTCTTTGTTTTTGACCACCTGAAAGAGTAACACCTCTTTCGCCTACCATGGTATCATAGCCTTTTTCAAAGCTAGTTATCACATCATGAACCTGAGCTATTTTGGTAGATTGATAAATTCTTTCTTCATTAACGCCTTTCTTGGCCATCTTTAGATTTTCCTTTATGGTTTTCGAATACAGAAAAGGCTCTTGCAACACTATTCCTATATGCTGCCTTAACCATTTTTTATCTATATCCCTTAATTCCACACCGTCTAATTTGATAGAGCCGCTGTCATAATCATAAAGCCTGTGTAGAAGATGCATTAAAGAAGATTTTCCTGAGCCTGTTGGTCCTAATATGGCAACGGTTTGCCCCTTTTTTACACTAAAGGTGATGTCTCGAAGAACTTGTTTGCTATCTTCATAGCTGAAATACACATGATTGAATTCTATATTACCTAGTATTTCAGGCTTTAATCCTTGTTTATCATCCTTATCCAATGGTTGGTCTAAAATTTCTTTTATTCTGCCCAAAGCTACAGAAGTTTTTCCCATGTCTGTAAGAATCCTGCCCATTTGTCTTACAGGCCACAAGAGCATTCCCTCATAAGTGATAAAAACCACCAGGTTTCCCAAAGTAATACTTCCGCCTATCGTCCTGTAAATACCAAATACTAAAAGAATACACATCTGTAACATTGATAATAAATCAGAAAAAGACCAGTACCAGGATAAAAGCTTTATTAAATGGGTAACCTTTTCTCTAAAATCTGTGTTTATATCATCAAATTTATCTCTTTCGTAGATTTGTCTTGCAAAGGCTCTTACCACTCTCATGCCTGTGAGATTTTCCTGTAAAACAGTTGTAAGTTTGCCTTCAGACTCATCACATTCCAAAAAAGAAACCTTTACCTTAAGATAATAAAGTGCAGAAAACAAAAATATAGCAGGTATTATAGACATAGCCACAATAGTCATCCTGCTGTCCATAGAGAACATGATAGATACGGCAAGAACCAGCATAAACACAGCTCTTCCCACCTCTACAAACTGCATGAGCAAAAATCTTCTTACGGTATCAACATCAGATGTACATCTTTGAATCAAGTCTCCCGTCTCTGCTTTATTATGATAATCATAGGTGACATTTTGTAGCCTATCATATAATGCATCCTTCATTTTTTTAGCTGTAACTTCCGAAGCTATTGCTGACCATTTGCCTTTGTAATAAGTAAATATACCGTTTAAAATGGATAAAAGTATTATCGCAATACTGCATAACCATAATTTAGCCCTTAATGTTTCAATACCGCCTATTGAGTCGATTATTTTTGCTATCCAAATCGGCACATCGGTTTCAACACCACCTATTATAGTGTCGATGGTATAACTGATTACCAAAGGCGATAAAAAAGAAAACATTGTAGCCAATCCAATACTTAGTATAGAAGACAAATATAATATTCTATATCCTTTCATAAAGTCCCACAACAGTTTAAAATTTTTCAAGCTTATCCCCACTTTCCTGGAATGGTCGTATTAAACAAAAAAACCACAGATGAAAAACATTGTGGCTTAGCAATCATATAGATTGTATAAATTCCAGCAATAATAAAAGCCACAGGTATTTGCACGAACCTATGGCCTTTTATCATAAACATAAAGTTAGATACCTATGGAATTATCAGCTGAAGGCATAAGGTCGTGCAAAATTTAATCCACTATTCACAATTTTCCCATCAAACACAACTGATACTATTCTCATTTTCACGACCTCCCTCCTTAATAATCTGAGAAATTGCTTTTACAATTTCCACATTCAATTATATTCCTTTAATCTCATTAAAGCAATAGCAGTACATAAATTTGTAACAAAATTGTCAAATTCTAAATGACTAATTGCTTGTTTTCTCTCGATGGCACTTTAGCTATTGACTTAGCTAAGAATAAGCTGCTTATGACTGTTACCAAAGGGCAAACATAGCATAATACTCCATAAGGTGCGTAACTTATAGCTGATATTTCCGTTATACCATAGATGATTATTGCATTTACATTCCAAAACATGAGCGGCGCAATTATTGTTCCTGTATCGGATATGGTCCTGGCTAATATGCTCCTGTCTAAACCCCAATCATCAAATCTTTCAGCAACAAACTTAGCAGGTACCAATATGCCTACTGTTTGATCACATGTTATTACGTTGAGAATTGTGCTTAATATACCCGTTTTTGCAATAAGTATAGGAACTTTGTCTCCTCTCTTGAACAAAGTATCTGTTATAGGTTTAATCATATTGGCTTCCCCCAACATGCTGCTTAGAGTAATACTACCCATTACTATTAATACAACTTCCACCATAGGCATTGCTCCACCGCCAGAAATCAAAGAATCCAACTGGGTCATACCTGTATTGGCTTTATAACCCCAGAGGATTGACTGAATTGTCACCCAGATATTGCTCTTTTGAATAAACAGGGTTATTAGGGACGCTACAGCCACACTTATGCTCATATTATAAACAGTTTTGATCCCGCAGAATGCCATAATAACCACAAACAAAGGAAAAAGCAAAAGTAAAGGAGTAATATTGAATGTCTCACTTATAAAGCTTCGGTATTGCTGTATTAAAACTACATCTACTTCCCCTCCATAGGAATTGCCCAATAAATAATATATGACGCTTGAAATAAAAATAGAAGGAACTAAAGTCTTCAATGAAGACTTTAAATATCTTTTATAATCAATGCCTGTCATATGTATATTTAAGTTGGTTAAAGAAGATATGGGAGCGATTTTATCCGCAATAAAAGACCCTGATACTATAGCACCCAATAGCACTGGTGCTGGTATCATCAATCCCTTTCCAATGCCTAAAAGGGCTATGCCTATGGTGCTCAATGTACCTAAAGCAGTTCCCATCATATAAGAAACAATTGCAGTGGAGATAAATGCAGTAAGCACAAGATTAATACTTTTCATATAACCAAATCCATAATAAATAAGGCTGGGAACTATTCCTGAAGACAACCAAACAGATATAGTTGCTCCCATGAGAAGTATGATCATGAATAACTCCTTGCATTCAACAATGCCGCGCCATGAAGCTGTCAATAAATCTCTGCATTCATAACCCTTAATCAATAAATATATAAATATTATTATATTGGCCACTACAAAGGCTAATAATAACAATTATGCCACCTCTGTTAAAATAATAATCTATATAATTATACTATAATTTGCCTTTAATATATATATTTGAAAAATAAATAAAAAATAATCAAAGCTATTGACTTTAATTGGCATATCTGTTAACATATTATTTGGTAACCTTGTCGAATTTTGTATAATTAGGAAGGAGGGATATTGTGAAATCCACAGGCATTGTTAGAAAAGTTGACGAATTAGGTAGAATTGTGATACCAAAAGAACTTAGAACCACCTTAAACATAGAAGAAAAAGATTCCTTAGAAATATATGTTGACGGTGAACATATAATCTTAAAGAAATATGAACCAGCTTGCATATTCTGTGCAAATGCAAAGGATGTTCATGTTTATAAAGGAAAGAATATCTGCCCTTCTTGTTTAGAGGAATTAAAAAATAGTATATAATAGATTTTAAAAGGTTAGGCATATAGCCTAACCTTTTAAAATCTATGCATCCTCTTCTAACTTGTTTAAATCTTCAAGTAGCTTGTCCGCATCAAACCCATGTACCATTGCAGCCTGTTCCACAGACTCTCCAGTAGCACCAGGGCAACCTAAGCAGTGCATACCATAAGACATAAAAACCCCTGCAGTTTTAGGATTTGTCCTTAATATCTCTGCTATGGTCATATCTTTAGTAAAAGCCATAATTATCCCTCCTCATTCAAATTATATTTGATAATATATCATATTTCAATGCTAATATTATAAACTTCTCTTTTGCTAATCCCTCTCTCCTTTGCAACTAAAGCCACTGCTTCTTTCTTGGACAAGCCCTTATCCATATGCATCATTATATGATCCTTTATGCTTATATCCGCCCAAATCTGTTTTTTTTCTTCCTCAATGTCCTCAGGACTTTTCCCTTCCAAAATCAATACAAATTCTCCTTTAATATTTCTGCTGCTAAACTCTTTTATTGCTTCATCTAAATCACATCTTATGGTTTCTTCATATTTTTTGGTCAATTCTCTAGATATGCTTATCTTACGATTTCCCATAATCTCTCTTAAATCTTTTAGAGTGTTTAGAAGTCGATGAGGGGCTTCGTAGAGTATTATGGTCTTTTCTTCATTTGATAATTTTATTAGAATATCTTTTCTTTCCTTTCCTTTTACAGGCAAAAAACCTTCAAAGACAAATCGGGAAGTGGATAAACCAGATATGGATAGAGCTGTCAAAGAAGCAGAAGGTCCCGGTATAGGAACTACTTCAATTTCTTTTTCTACACATGAACGCACTAGATCTTCGCCAGGATCAGATATGGAAGGCATCCCGGCATCAGAGACCAAAGCCACTGTTTTTCCTTCCATCAATAATTTGATGATTTCTTCACCCTTAGACTTTTTATTGTGTTCATGGTAGCTGATCATAGGCTTTTTTATATCATAATGATTAAGAAGTTTTACCGTCTGGCGAGTATCTTCTGCAGCAATAATATCAACTTCTTTAAGTATTCTTAAGGCTCTTAGAGTTATATCTTCCAGATTGCCTATGGGTGTAGCTACCAAATAAAGACAAGAGTTCATCACTTTATCCTCCCATAGATATCATTTATCTCTTTTGTATATTGTCCTTTTTCATCGTATATATAAAGAGGCTCCATAAATTTTAGTTCAGGTTTGCCGCCTTTCAACCCTTCTATCAATATGAGATGGGGTTTCTTTCCTATATGGGAATGAACAAATCTGATTCTTTTGGGTTCAATTTTTCTTATTCTCATATTATAAATAATATCCACAAGCCTATCAGCCCTATGTACCATGAAGAACCTTCCACCAGGAATCAATACTTCATAGGCCGAATCTAATATATCTTCTAGGGTGCAGCTTATTTCAAACCTTGATATAGCTTGCTGTTGGGAAGGATTTACTATGCCACAACCTGCTTTCATATAGGGAGGGTTAGTAACCACTGCATTAAACACTGCTTTGCCTAGTTTTTTTGGAGCGTCATTTAAATCCATGGCAATTATTGTAATATGCCCTTCCAGCTTATTATAAATTACGCTTCTATTGGCCATTTCCGCCATTTCTTCTTGGATTTCTATGGCAGTTATATTTTTAGGTTTTTTCTTTGCATAGAGGAGAATAGCTATTATACCCGTTCCTGTGCCCATTTCAAGAACTTTATCAGTTGTCTTTAAAGCTGCAAAATCTGACAATAAAACTGCATCTACACCAAATCGAAATCCTTCTTTTTTCTGTATTAAAAAATATCCATTTTGTAAATCATCCAATGTCTCATTAGGTTTTATCAAATTTTCCAACACACTGCCTCCCCCACTTGTGAGCTTTCCTATGGGTTAAAAATCATATTATGAAAAAAAAGACCCGAGGGTCTTTTTTTATAATTATTCCTGTACAGGAGCATCAACAGGGCAAACGTTTGCACATGCTCCACATTCAATACATTCATCAGGATTAATAACATACTTGTCGTCGCCAGGGCTTATACAACTAACTGGGCATTCAGCCTCACATGCCCCACAACTAATACAAGCATCCGTTATTACATATGCCATTAATGGACACCTCCTTAAAATCTCTTTATCCATTTTACCACTAAAGTTGGTACTTGAAAACCCTTATTCCATAAAATTGTTATAAAAATATCATTCGTCTTCTAAACTTTCTAATTCTTCTATATCTTCTATTTCAGGTTCTATATCCTTACCCGGAACTATTTCCCTAACATCATACATAGAAAACTCTTTTACAGTTTTCATATTATTATCTGGGGAATCCATTTTAACCTTTACACTTTCATATAATACACTTGATTCTATTACCTCTCCTGTCCCTTCATCAGTCTCAACCAAGGCACCTACTTTAGGTAAATGCTTTCTTACTCCCTCATAGGTTTCTTGTTCAAATTTAAGACAGCACATAAGCCTTCCGCATATACCGGATATTTTTGTTGGATTAAGTGACAGATTTTGTTCTTTTGCCATCTTTATGGAAACAGGCTCAAACTCTCCCAAAAAAGTAGCACAGCACAGAGCTCTTCCACAAGGACCCAAGCCCGACAGCATTTTTGCTTCATCTCTAACTCCTATTTGCCTTAATTCTATCCTTGTCTTAAAAACTGCTGCCAAATCCTTTACAAGCTCCCTGAAATCAACTCTGCCATCTGCAGTAAAATAAAAAATGATCTTATTATTGTCAAAAGTATACTCCACATCTATAAGCTTCATTTCCAAGCCATGATTCTTGATTTTTTCCAGACATATCTTAAAAGCTTCATCTTCCTTGGCTTTATTTTCCTCATACTTAATGCAATCTTCTACAGTAGCAATCCTCAGCACCTTTTTAAGAGGAGCCACAATTTCTTCTTCCGGCACCTCTCTTATTCCAACTACTGCATTGCCAAACTCCACACCTCTTATAGTCTCTACGATTACATTATCACCTTTTTTTATATCCAATCCATCAGGATCAAAATAATATATTTTTCCTGCCTTTTTAAACCGTACTCCTACTACTCTTACCATTAAATACCTCCAATATTTTCAAAAACAAATTATCTATAGAATTCTTGTAACTAACATTGAATTCCATAGAACTTATGGTTTGCTTTATATTGTCAATTATTTCAAACAGTTCCTCTTCTGTCATATTATCTCTATAGCTTTTCAATAAACTGAAGTCAACAGTTTTATTGATGATATATTTATTATCTTCCAAATCCTTAAGAATTAATATATCTCTAAAAAAATTCAGTAGAAAGCTTAATAATTTAACTCCATCTTCTTTGCTATTCAGTAGCTTATCAGATAGGATCAAAGTTTCAACCCTACTGCCTTCAAGAATCTGCTTTAATATGTTTTCATATTCATTTTGTAGTTGTTTAAAACCTTCGTCTTTAAGTATTTCTAATGCTCTTCCTATTATACCATTGGAATTATCAATTGCAATCTCCAGCTCTTCACCTTGTTTGTATCCATGTTTTACTAATAATTCTTTCATGTCATCTTTGCCTAATCCTACCATATTATATACTTGGCATCTGGATACTATGGTAGGAAGTAGGGCATTGTAGTTTTCAGTAAGCAAAAGAAATACATTATTGCCTTCCGGTTCCTCAAGGGTTTTTAGAAATGCATCTTGGGATTCTATTGTCATACTATCTGCATTTTTCATAACAATGACCCTATAAGTATTTTCAAAGGGTTTAACAGAGACATCTGATATTAATTTCCTAATCTGTTCAATCTTTATCGAATTTCCCATCGGTTCAATGTACATTATATCCGGATTTACTCCAGCAATTGATTTTTTACATGAAGAACAAAGATTACATGGCTTATTATCGGATCCCTTACAATTTATGGCTCTAGCAAATATATCTGCTAAGGTCTTTTTTCCAGATCCTTTAGGTCCATTAAATATATAAGCATTTGCAACCATATTCCTCTTTATTGCATTTTTAAGGCTCTCTACTAATACCCTTTGACCTACTATATCATCAAAGTCCATAATAATCATTTAACATCCCTATACTTTCTCAAAATGATCTATGTCTAAAACAAATATTGTTGCTCCACCTACCATCACGTCTATAGGGTATGGTATGAAAACACTTGCTGACCCTGTAGGCGGTATTGGTGTGGTAAAGGTTTGTTTTCTGCTTTGACATACTTCTTTTATTATGCTTATAACTTCATCTACTTTTTCATCTGGAACTCCTACCATCAAAGTAGTATTACCTTCCTTCAAAAAACCACCGGTAGAAGCCAATTTAGTAGCGCTAAACTTATTCTCAACCAATCTCTCAATCAATTCTCCCGAATCATCATCTTGAACAACAGCTAGTACCAACTTCATTTTCATTGATCTCGCCTCCTATTTCAAAACTTTAATCTTTCTCAATTTTGGGTCTGAAGTACCGCTTATTTTCATTCCTGTATCTACACATTGTCTTAAATACTCAACTATATCTTTCTGTATATATTCTCCCGGCATTATAATTGGTATCCCTGGAGGATAAGGTACTACCATTTCAGCTGAAATATGCCCCGGGCTTTTTTCAATTTCTATGTACTCCTTTTCATGATTTAGTGCTTCATAAGGCGCCATAATGCATTCAGGAGTATGAATTGGATAACCTTGTTCGGTAATTGATATATTTTCTTCTACATCTGATTGCATATTCAAAAGGGCTTGGCAAAATTTTTTATATGAACTTTCATCATCTGCTATAGATGTTATAGCTACAATATTCCAAAAATCACTCATTTCCACTTGAATATTATATCTTGATCTTAATATTTCATCTGCCTTGAATCCCCTAAGGTCTATTCCCTTCAAACATACTGTTATTCTTGTAGGATCTATATCGTGTATACCATAGATATTTTTCCTGTCTTGACCTAAACAATATAATGGAGATTTACTATTTATTTCGTCTCTTGTCCAATTACTATATTTTATGCAATCATCAAGAAGTTTATATCCATACTCCTCCATAATATACCTGGCCAAATCTAAAGATGCCAGCATTACATGGGAAGGACTGGTGGTCTGAATTAATTGTAAGTAAAACTTAACCTTTTCAATATCAACTCTGCCTTCTCTCACATGAAGCATGGAACTGCCTGTCATGGAAGTCAATGTTTTATGAGTGCTTTGCGCCACCATATCCGCTCCTGCTTCCATAGCGGATATTGGAAGCTTAGGATGAAAAATGAAGTGAGACCCGTGAGCTTCATCCACCAAAAGCAGCTTACCCTTTTTATGTACAATTCCAGCTATTTTCTCTATATCTGAGCAAGCTCCGTAATAGGTGGGATTAGTTACTAGAACAGCACTAGCATCTGGATTCTGCTCCAATGCTTTCTCTACAGTTGCAGGTTTAATACCCATGGCTATCTCCATATATTGATCGATCTCAGGCATCATATACACTGGATGAAGCCTGCCTAAAATAGTTCCGCTGACAACAGACCTATGGGCATTTCTAGGGATTAGAATTTTATCACCTGGTTTAGTTGCTGATAGTATCATTGCGTATATGCCAGAAGTTGTCCCGTTTACAAGAAAAAATGTATGATCAGCTCCGAAGGCCTTGGCTGCTAATTCTTGAGCTTCCTTAATAGCTTCTTCAGGACTATGAAGATTATCAACACCAGGAACTTCCGTAGTATCCATTTCAATCAGGTTTTCCATGAGATAATCCAAACCTAATTTTTTAAAAATCTTTCCCCTTTTATGACCTGGCATGTGAAAGGGTATGGATTGTGTGTCCCAGTATTCTTTAATTGATTTCAAAATAGGTATATTATCGTATATCATAATTATGCTCCTTTTACAGTCATCAGTCGCGAGTTTCGGGTTGCGAGTGTTTGGGTATTTCTCTAGAGTTTTGCTACGTGCCACGTGCTACGGGCTACTTGCTATTGGTTGCGTAGTCTACCGCTACGCTCTGAGCTTTAAAATCTCCCAGGGCTCTACCTTATTATCTTAGTTTTTTAACTCATAGCTCATTGTTCAATTATTCTAAACTCTAATTTTCATAGCTCATAGCTCTTAGTTCTTAGCTCTATTATACCTATATCTTCAATTTCAGCAAAGGATTTGTTATATATAAAT
>JAAYMO010000295.1 GCA_012521375.1 Clostridiales bacterium | reverse complement strand
TAGATTTAGAGCCTATAAATAAAGAGTATTATAATAAATCAAGGAGAATAGAAAGAGGATTATTTAGAACAAATGCTGGGATATTAATTAATGCAGATGTAAATGGTGCGTTAAACATATTAAGAAAATATACAAAAGGTATTCCTAAAGCGGTGCAAACTGCGAGGGATAATGGGCGATTGGACAGTCCGTTGAGAATAAGGATTGCATAGCGGTCAAACTTCTCAAGAATCTCCACCTTCTGTAAGGTGGAGAGGTTCAACCTCTCATATATATATAGTTGCGACCTGATCTAAAAAAGGTGAAAAATTAGCTAACAAAATAGCTTGATTTTATCCTTGATTTATGTTACAATATAATCGGAACCTTGAAAATTGAATAGAGGGTAAATAGAAAAAAGAAAAGAGTGGAGGTTGATCATATGAAATATATTGATATAAATACTTTTGACAAGAAATCCAGGAATGGCGGGGTATGGACCCTGCTAGATGCCAATGTAGCCGACAGAATAGTGAGGCAGGCACTGGAACCGGGAGTGGAAGTGGAAAAACTCCTAATCCCTGTAAAATACATCAAAGAAGGCGAATTTCTAGTAATTGTCCAGGCTTCCACCGAAAGGGCCGTTCAGATAATGAGATGCCACAAAAGATATGTAGATATCTTGCCGGACAGAAGGACGGGCGGAATCAAGATCTTCATTGACGGGGACAAAATAGAGCCCGTAGTGGAAAGCTACGATTTTGTAGACGAAAGGGACAAAACTGAACAAGAAATAATCGAGGACATGATAGCCACCGGATATATAACCAGGGAAGAATGGAATAAATACTCAAAACCGGAAAGCTGCAAGGACCTACCGCTGGTAAAACTTGATATCTCATCGTACAGCAGTCCAGATGTTCCGGAGTGCATCATAAGCATTTCCGAAGTTAACCAAAATTTTTCCAAGGCAGCAAAGCTGGTAGATGAAGAAAAAGAGATAGTCATAATGAAGCACAATAAACCAAAATACGTAATCCTGGAGTACGATAAATATATGGAATACATGAAGCAGATTAACGAGAACCGCTAAAAAGCGGTTCTTTTTATTTTGAAAAATAAACTTGATTTTTGTTTTAATGTTTTGCTACGTTACTTTCTGATGGAGGATTGATGCTGTCTTATTTAAGGCTTCACCAACCTTAAATAAGAAAGAAGAAGGAAATATAACCTCCACATGTTTTGCAACCGGGGCTTTTTCTGCGCTGGCAGGAAAAGTTTGTACGGATATCCGGGACGGTTTTATGCTTTTAAACCCAAAAAGTTTTTAAGTTTAAAGGTATAAAAGCATCCCGGGTATCTGTGAAGATTACCCGGGAGCAAAATTATAGATGGAGGTTGAAAGTATGAAAGAAAAATTTTATGCGACTATAAAGGGAAAGAATTTTAATGGGGAAGAAATCAGTAGGGAGGCGCAGGTGTTTTTTACACCCTACGCCAGCGCAGACATAAGCAGTTGTGGTCTCACGAAGACCACAATAGTAAACATTCTAAAATCAGCAGGGCAATATTTGCTGACGAAAAAGGAAGGAGAAAAATTCAGATTTATTACTTCATACCTTCCAGTCCATGTATTTGTCTCCGGTAGAATTATCTATCGGGACGAATTAGAAATGGAGATTTTGGTAACTCGTGTTTCTTTAGATGCACAGATAATTTAAAGTGGAGATTATTCTCCACCCCCTACATATCAAGAGGTTTATCATCTTGAGAGTATGTTTGTAGAGAGGAAGTGCTTATAATATGATCAATTTAATCGAAAGATTTATAGAAGATACAGAAAAAATGAATGTTTGCGCTATTATTGACAAAGAGAGCAATGATAACTGTGAAGTGTATTTCTTCATGGGAAAAAATTCAGTTCTCTGCATCAATAAAAAGGATGATAGAGTTATTTATAATATTAGATATGATAACCTGCAAATCAACATTCTAAATGCATATGAGTTTTGTTTCAATATAGAAGGAAAATCACTTTTATTCTGCCAAGGTGGAAAAATACAAATAAAAGAGAAATTGGAACCTAAATCTACCGAAAAAGAAAAACTCAAAAAAGCTATTGAAATAGTTGAAGAAGCAAATTCAAAATATAAATATAAAGAGATTTGCGATAAATGCCCAAATAAAGTATGCGGGCAATATGATACCATACATGGAAGAGAATTCAAATTTGGAAGCGGTCCTATTTCAGAAGATTTGTTGCAACAATATGACAGGTACTGCAAAATTAAAATTGAGAAATTTGGCTGTGCATAAGATAAACATGAAAGGACAGACTTTTCCAACAAAAACTCCCTAATACGACACTAGGGAGTTTTTTGTTTAGTATTAGCCTTCATTCTTATCAAATAAGTCCTGGGCTATCAGTAGAGTATTGAAGTTATACTCAATATTCTCTTTTGACTCCGGAAACATGTATATATAACCATCTTTTATTAGCATACAAATATCATCCACGTCATCACGATCACTTAAGAAATTGTAAACCTCTTTAAGGTTTTGGGGATGATAATCATCACAACAGAAATTATTGGCAAACTGTCTATATGCTTCAACAGTAGCTCGGCATATAATATCATTAGTACCAGGTATTATTGCAGTTTCGCCCTTAATCTCTACAGCCTTGTTCAATAACCGTGTTACCAACCCTATCAACCTTCTTTCTATTGTTGTTATTTTATTCCAAGTTGTGCATTTATTATAATTATAGGAAATAAAAAAAAACAAAGTCAATTATCACCATGTTTTTCCATATTTAGCGTATTGATAAGTATGTTCAGGTCCTTTTCAAGTCCCAAACCTGTATCAGGCGCAATGGCTATAAAGTTATCTTTTATAAGGTAATTCATATTATTATTTTGTTTTATACCTGTTGCTTTAGAATAGATGTTTTTTAGATTAGTTTGATTATATCTATCCTCGATTGCGAATTTTCTTATCAGTTCTTCTATCGGAATTCTTATTGTTGTTATACCATATTCAGCAATGAAAACAGAATTACAATTAACATTTATCATTTGTAGCCCCCCTTGCAAATCTTAAAATAGAACATATGTTCGTGTATGTATTATAGCAAAATTTTTACCAAAGGGAAAGCTTTACCTAAAATATTTTTAATAGTCTAAACAAACATTGACTTATTAAAGTGATATAAAATACAAAAAATTACAATTTAATTAAAGATTGAGTCAGTTAGAATAAACAGAATAATACGGACTGTAAAGACAAATGTTCCTTGAATGTAGCATTAATAAATATTTTTAAGATGAAGAAGGAGTGGCTTATATGAAAATTGAAAAACTGGTTAGGATGTCTGAAAAATCCGAAAGGAAGAATGTTATTTTTATTTC
>JAAYMO010000294.1 GCA_012521375.1 Clostridiales bacterium | reverse complement strand
TCGGGTAACATACAAAAATCATAATATACCTCCATCCTTTTTTATTGTATTATAGTACTACCGCATCAAAAATAAGCTTTATTTATAGCATCTTTTTGCGGGAACATATCAAAGGAAAAATTGCCTTTAAGAATATGATAGCATAAATTTATGCATGCTGGACGCACAAAATGAGAGGAGTTTAAGTTTCCCTAAACCCCTCTCATTTTGTTATTTTATATTTATGCATTTGTTTTAGCTACTCCACTGATGCCCAATGCCCGCTAAAGCCTTATGCACTCAAGCAGTCCCTTTGTATAAACCTTAGGATTTGTAAACAAACCCTCATGATCGCATTCTACTTCAACAACAGGGTGATCCCCCAAGGATTTGAACATCTCCAAAAAAGCATTGGGAGGTACAGACATATCCTTGGTACAATAGAGTAGAACCATTGGTATATCCAACTCCTCAAAACTTCTGGCATCTACAGGTGTCTCCATAATCACAAGAGGCTGGGTAACAAGGATTTTCATTAAAGCTTCAAACTGCTCATCATCAGCTAGTGTAGCAAGCATTCCCCTAACAAATTTAGGATCGATAGGAATTGCTCCATCACCTCTTTGGACAGCCATTTCCCGCATGGCAGACTTAATTTCATCAGGGACGAAATCAAATTGAGATTTTCCATGGGGTAGTATCCAGGCATTGTTAAAAATTATCTTCTCTACCTTATCTTTAGCCCGTGGAATTGCCATCTGCATAATATGTCCGGCACTGGAGTGTCCAATAAAAATGACCTTCTCTTTTTGAGCATTCAGATAATTTGCAACATACGCTACATAATCTTCATAAGTGACATCCTTGCTATCCTCTGATCCATTGCCCGGAAGAGTTAAGGCTTCTACCTCATATCCTTCCTTTTCCAATAATCTGGAAACCGCATCCCAACACTGCCCATTGTGCCACGCTCCATGAAGCAATACAATTTTACTCATATTTCATTCCTCCTATCTGAAATGATTATTTAAAAGCATATAGCCTTCTCTTATCAAATTGCACATCACAGCAGTACTGTTTGCCTCTTTACCAAAATACTTTTCCGCTGTAGCTGCTATCGTCTGTGCTAAAAATCTTATAAAGCTTTGTTCGTTGGTCTCTGAAATCCATAAGGTTATGAACAAATAATCCTTGTTGCTGCCTATGAAAGCCTCAGATATATCAAAGTAATCTACAATAATATTGATCCTCTCTATACTGATTCCTGTCTTTTCTGAAATCTCATGGGCTAAGCCACTAATATCAGGCATTGTGTCTGTTTTTTTTGCTCTGATAACTATACAAGGCATAGAATCACCTCCACTTCTTATATTGCAAATTATCTGCCAAATTTAATAAAGAGAGCTAAGCATAGAAAACTGTAGCTTTATAGAAGCTGATAAAACAAAAAGAACTGTAAATTATTTTTACAGTTCCATATTTGTAATATTTTTTTACAACTCAATATTTAATTCTTTGATTCTTTTATATAGTGTAGGTCTCGATATCCCTAACCGTTTTGCAGTTCTTGTTATATTGCCGTCTTCTTCCTTATAAACCCGCTTGATTACAATATTTTCTGCAATTTGCAGCAGGCGTGTACCCTCAGGCAGCTTTTCTCCAAAAGCTCGATTAAAATCCTCTTCCAATTTGGCTGCCATATAGCATTCTTTTATAGCAATCGGAAGCACTGAATCGTCAATAATTCCGTTTTCCGAAAGAACCAGGGATCGCTCTATAATATTAATCAGCTCTCTGACATTCCCAGGCCAATGGTAAGCCTCAAGATATTGTATTAATTTATCATCTAATGAAGTGATTTCTATGCCGGTTTTATTTGAAAACTCCCTGATATAATGGTCAAAGATTAGTCTTATGTCTTGTTTCCTTGCCCTAAGAGGGGGTATATTCAACTGAACAACATTGATGCGATAGTATAAATCCTCTCTAAAGTTGCCTTTTCTGATTTCATCTTGCAGATCCTTTTTTGAAGCTGCAATCACCCTTATATTTATAGGAATCGGTTTATTGCCTCCGATTCTAATGATGGTAGATGATGATAAGGCTCTTAATATCTTTACCTGAGCCTGTAAAGGCATATTTTCGATCTCATCCAAAAAAAGAGTTCCCCCTGATGCATATTCCAACAATCCCTTTTTTCCCGCTTTAGCAGCTCCTGTGAAAGCGCCTGCCTCATAACCAAAAAGCTCGCTTTCAATCAAGTCTTTTGGTATCGCACCACAATTGATAGCCACAAAGGGCTTGCCACTTCTCCTGCTTTCGTTATGAATAGCCTGAGCGAATACCTCTTTTCCACTTCCGCTTTCCCCATATATCAGTATAGATGTATCTACCTTTGCTGCCCTTTTAGCTATTTTTATTGATTGAATGATAGCTTCTGACTCTCCCAGAATACTGTTGAAAGTATAAAAGTTCTTATAATAATTGATACTTTTTACTTGAGAATTCCTTTTTGTTTTCTTTGTTATCTTTTTTAAAATAAGGCTTTCGTAAAGTCTTGCCAGACTGTAGATAATATTTAATGTATCTCTGTTGACTGACGTGTTCAGAAAAGAAGCATTTATTGTTCCTGCAATTTCATTATTCTCATCATAAAAAGGTACTGCAGCACAACTGAATTGATGAAATATATATTTATAGTGATCAGGACCTATAACCATAAAAGGCTTATTCTCCAAAATAGCCAAACAAGTTGAATTTGTTCCGATGCTTTCTTCTGAAGCATCCAAAAAATAGCCAATCTTAGGGTATAGATCATCATATATATCATCGTAATTTATTATGTATTTAAGCTTTGCATTACTATCATATATACTGATGTTTATATTGAGGTTCTCTACTATTTTGCAAAACTCCTGATACTGAGGTTCATCATACTCCGGCAGATATTTCAAAATATATTTTTCTTTATCCTCTGGCTTCATTAAAAGCTTTTCATCAAAATCATACAGTGAAACCCCATGTCTTTTGCAACGCCTCCATGAATTCAAAATGTCCTGTTTAATGTGCTTATCATTAAAGTCCACATCGTTGACAGAGCATTCCCAGATTTTTTTATAATCTGCCATAAGCCTACCTCCGCTATTATCCTGTATAGTTTTATTATACAGGTAAAAAGACAAATATGTAAAATTTTTTTACATATTTGTTACAACACAATTCCGCCCCTTTGATTTTGCTTTATACAGAGCATCATCTGCCATTTTTAAAATAATTTCTATATCGTTTATATCAGTGTTACCACCGATTGATGCCACTCCGATACTTATTGTAAAACTTATTTCTTGCTCCCCGTAAACTACTTTTCTCTTGGCTACAGTCTCCCGAAACTTTTCCGCTACCATTTTCGCTTCTTCCAAAGATGCGTTCTTTAAGACCGCAGCGAATTCTTCTCCTCCTATGCGCCCGACAATATCTGTTTTTCTGAAACTGGTCTTTATTATTTTTCCAATTTCGCGAATAGCTTCATCCCCTGCAGCATGTCCAAAGGTATCGTTGATGGTCTTGAAATTATCCAAATCCATGATCAACAATGATAATTCTTCGTTATCGCTTTTTGCCCTAGCAAACTCCTTTTGAGCCAAATCCATAAATACTGCTCGATTATAGAGACCGCTTAAAGAGTCTATGGTAGCCAAAAACTTCAGTTTCTCCTGGATTTTCCTTTCTTCTGTAACATCACGGATAGATTTAAGCATTCTCATATTTCCATCATAGGAATCTCCCAACGGTACCGCGTCAATCTCAAAAAACCGTTCTTCCCCATCTATCACTAAAGAAAAGTCACGGCTATCCTCGCTTTCGAAAAT
>JAAYMO010000293.1 GCA_012521375.1 Clostridiales bacterium | reverse complement strand
TGGCTCCCCCGCCTCTTAAGGATTTATATGCACCTGTATAGAATCTGGAGCCTATTACAAATTGGACGAAGGTAGCCAATACCAGTTGAAAGTATCCATTTGTTAGTATATTATGCCTTCCTGCCATGTGAAAGAACATTGCCATAAATAATGGCAAGGAGAATATAGCTGATAGGATAAAGGATTTCTTTAGGGATCTTATCTCCTTTTCCCTAATTTCCTTCTCCCTGTCTACATTTCTTTCAATTTCCACCTCTGCTTTATATCCAGCCTTCTCCACAGCATTTATAAGTACTTCATCCTCAATTGCACCTGAAGGAAATTCCACTACTGCCTTATTGGTAGAAAGATTTACGCTGGCAAATGTTACACCCTCCAGCTTATTTAATGCCTTTTCTACTCTATTTGAACAAGCTGCACAGGTCATGCCTTCAATTAATAGGGTTTTTCTTTGAAGAGGTACCTGGTAACCTGTTTTTTCTATGGTATCAACAAGATTCTTTATATTTATCATTTCATCATTAAATTCCACATTGGCTTTTTGCTGCAGCAGGTTTACAGAGGTATCAATAACCCCATCCAGCTTCTTTAGAGCCTTCTCTACTCTAGCAGAACAAGCTGCACAGGTCATGCCCAGCACATCTATAGTAACCTTTTTTATAGCCATATATACTCTCCTTTCTACTCCCCCTCCCGGGGGTGGTATGTATATATTATACCCTTAACCTTTATTCCTGTAAACATTTTTATATAATATTTCCAATCTCGTTGATATAAAACCTGTTATTTTATCTATATATAATTGAACCTCTCCATCTTTTAAAGATGGAGAGGTTCAACTATATATATTCTTCTACAAAATTCCCTGACATAATAATATGTTTAATATTTTCTAATGCTTCAATACTTTCTAATGGGTTATCATCTAAAACAAGAAAATCCGCATACTTGCCCTTTTCAATCACTCCTACCCTGTCAAAATTACAAGCGTCAGCTGCCTTACCAGTAGCTGCTTTAAGAGCATCTAAATTGGATACTCCTAAATCAATCAGAAATTTGATCTCATCTACCATTCTTCCGTGCATGCTATCTGTACCTATAACATATTTAGCACCTGATGTGACTACCTTTTTCCAATTATTCTTTGCAACCTGCCTTCCATATATAAGCTTTCGTCTTATTTCTTCATTTGTTATATCTTTTGCACCTACTCCTTTATCATCAAATATAATAGTTGAAGTAATGGTTATCCACATATTGGATTTGATTATTTTTTCTATCTGCTCTTCACTTATAAGTACAGCATGTTCTATGGATCTGACCCCGGCTTCAATACACAAGTCTATTCCTATGCCACCATGGGCATGAGCTGCAACATATTTCCCTGCTCTTTCGGCTTCAGAAACAGCCATCTTAATTTCCTCTAAAGTATAAGTAGAATTATTTAAATTACGACTCGCGGTGCTTATGCCACCTGTAACAAATATTTTTAAATGATCAGCACCTATAGCTAAATTTTGCCTTGCTACTTTTCTTACTTCTTCCGGTCCATCAGCAACAGTTAAAACTACACCATGGCCATTTGATGCAACTATTCCCTTGCCTGCTGCAAGGAGCCTTGGCCCATTTATAATCCCCTCTTGAATAGCGTTTTTTATTTCAATATCAATAAAATTCTCCTCTCCCATGATTCTCATTGTTGTAACTCCGGATCTAAAATCCTTTTTTATATTTGATATACTTCTGAGTATATTTCTAGGTGCAGAAATTCTCATCTGTTCTATCTGATTCCCAAGTTCCGGTACTATTGATAAATGAGTATGGCAGTCTATTAAGCCAGGGATAATATACTCATTAGATAAATCAATATTTTCTATTTCACCAGTAATGCTTCCAAAATCCTCTTGGCTTCCAATGCATGAAATAAGGCCATTTTCAATAAGAATACATTTATTATACAAAAGCTTGTCCCTTTTGCCGTCAAATATCCCCTTTGTCTTAATAAGCTTCCTCATCATCTTCACCTCTAATTATTCTAAATGTTATTGCCTGGTTTTTTACATTAAGAAAAATCTACAATTATTTGTATTGCTTAATTAGCCTGAAAAAACCTCACAATGTATTATTTCATCAAGTTTTACTTTTGGCCTTTTTAAACTAACATCATTAGAATATCCTATAGGTAATATTGCAATAGGCTCATGGGTTTCAGGTAATTTTAACACCTTTGATAGTTCATCCTTCCTGAAACCACTTACATAACAGCTTGCCAGCCCTAATTCTACAGCACCAAGCAGCATATTTTCTATACAAGCTGAACAATCCAGATATATTAGTGTTTCCAAAGCAATCTTTCCATATCTTTCATAGCTTTTCTGTTTATTTGCTACAACTACTATGATTACAGGAGCTTTAAGAATCCATTCTTGAGGTTTTCCGTCTATCATATTGTTACCAATAAAGGTGGTTTCAACTATAGCCTTTTTATTATCTTCGTCCTTGACTATGATAAATTCCCAAGGCTGAATATTTCCAGCTGAAGGTGCTGCATGTCCAAATTCCAGCAATCTATATATCTGCTCATCAGATACTTTCTCATCCAAAAAGGTTCGAATGCTTTTCCTATTAAAAATGACATTTTGAAATTCCAAAAAACTTCCTCCTTAACCTGCATTTATTTCCATACTTCTTTCAATACCCTTATAATGTTTTTGCCTAGAACTTTTGCTATATCGTCATCCGAGTAATTTTCTTTTACTAGATATCTTAAAATGTTTTTTGAAGCTTCTGTTGGGTTTTCCAGGCCTTTTACATACTCAATAATTTCAAATTCCTGATTTGACCTTGTTTTGTCTGAGGATAAATGCTCTGAATAAACTTGGTGAAGCCCAACATGATCTCCATATAAAGTATCCGGTCCAAATGCAACATGATCAATCCCTACCAAATCAACTATATATTTAAAGTGCTCCATATAGGAATCAATGGAATGTTTTAGATGATTTTTGGTCAAGGTTGTGTGAGGAGCTGCTTCTATTCCAATAACTCCCCCTCTTTCTGCACATGCCTTTAACACCTCATCTGGGAAAAGCCTTTTACTATCCCATAAGGCTCTTGCACCTACATGGCTCAAAAAGATAGGATGTTCACTTTCATTAATCACATCCAGTGTAGTTTTATATCCTGTATGGGAACAATCTATTGCCATTCCAACCTTGTTCATTCTTCTTACAACCTGCCTGCCAAAATGAGTAAGGCCACCATCCCTGTCTTCTCTAATACCTGAACCTAATGCATTTGATTCACTATATGTTATCCCCATCATTCTCACACCAAAACCATATAGTATTTCTATTCTATCCAATTCATTTTCAATAGGGGCTGCTCCTTCTATGCTGGCAATCCAAGCAATTTTCCCTTCTCTATGAGCTCTATAGATATCTTCAACTGTTTCACATTTTATAACCATATCCTGATGGGCAATATCACATAATCTCATCCCCAGGTCATGAAGTACTTCTTCCCATTTCCAGCCGCTTTTGGAATATATAGTACATGTACCGTCAAGCATGTTATCAAACACTGCATCATAATATGACTTTGATAGTGCTTCATAGGCACAGTGATCTCTACCTTCTCTAGTATATTCAAAAACTTCCTCCAGGTTTTCCGGCAAAATAGTTGGATGTTCATGCAGGGATATAAATATACTATCTCTTGCCAGCCTTATAACCCTCTCTTCTTCCTCTGGGCTTAATGGAATCAGATACTCGTCAACCCTGTTTAATTGTTTAGCCATTTTAAATCTCCTAAAGTCTTGCTGATCAAGATAAGTATAAGCCTTATAATTGTCATACTTTTTATTTATTTCCATAGCTATACCCCACTATTTTTTAAATATAAATCATCTAAATTTGCTACTTTCCCACTACTTATTTTAACTGGAGTTGCAAAGGCTATTTTGGAATGCATTAATCCACTTCCTACTAATGCCTCTGCTACCTTTAAACCAACTTTAGATGGATTAACTACAGGAACACCTACTGCCTTTTCTATTTCTTCAGCTACATCCAAAAAACCCATGGTCATACATCCAAGAACCAGACAATCTGCCCTATCCTCTTTTACTGCCTTTTTACCTAATTCAATTATCTTCCTTAATGATTCATCTCTATTTACTAATAGCTCTAAAACAGGTATATTTACTGAAACTACAGAAGCCAATTTCTCCAGGACTCCAGCTTTATAAGCCTGTTCATAGCTGCTGGCTACCATGCTATCTTCTATAGTTACTATAGAAAATCTGTGTCCCAGCATAGCTCCTACCAGCATACTGGCTTGACCAGGGCCAACTACCAGCATTTTGGTGGTAATTTCCCTCATTGCATCCAATCCTGGATCTCCGGCACAACCAAGAATAGCTGCATCATACCCTTTTCTTTCTGCATCATATATCAGCTTTGCAGCACCAGGTATGCTTAAGTACTCTTCATACATGCTTTCAATAGACGCAGGTCCTTCCTCTGCTGCCATTATATCTACTTCAGTTTCGGGAAAGGCCCACTTTTTTAAAAGCTGTCCCCTTCTCTTTACTTCGCCTTTTTCCATAGGTCCAGGTACAACATAAACAATTTTCACAATAAACCCTCCTTTTATGCTATGACCAAACTTCCTTAAGAACCCTTATTATATTTCCTCCCATTACCTTTTCTATATCTTCACGTGAATAACCCGCCTTTACTAGATATCTCAATACATTCTTGGAGCCTTCAGTTGGATTCTCAATGCCTTTTACATATTCAACTTCCTTGAATTCACTTGTATCTCCCTGGGTTCCCTTTGTTGATAAGTGAGCTGCATATGCATGATGTAAACCTACATGATCTCCATATAGTGTATCAGGGCCAAATGCTACATGGTCTATCCCCACAAGGTCTTTTATATATTCAAAATGTTCCATATATGAATATATGGAATGATTAGGGTTGTTCCTAGTCAATGTAGTATGTGGCGCTGCTTCTATGCCTATTACTCCACCCTTATCAGCACATGCCTTTAAAACATCATCCGGAGCAAGTCTTTTACTATTCCATAAGGCCTTGGCACCGATATGTGACATGAATATAGGCTTTTTGCTATATTTAATTACATCTTTTGTAGTTTCTATACCAGCATGGGAGCAATCTATTGCCATCCCTACCTTATTCATTCTCTCAACAGCTTTTTTCCCGAAAGAAGTAAGGCCACCATCCCTGTCTTCTTTAAGACCTGAACCTAATGCATTAGATTCGCTATATGTTATTCCCATCATTCTTACACCAAAGCCATATAGTATCTCAATTCTATCCAGTTCATTTTCAATAGGGGCTGCTCCTTCTATTACAGGAACTAATGCAATCCTTCCTTCTCTATGAGCCCTGTATATGTCGTCAACCTTTTCACATCTTATTATAAAATCCTGATGGGCCAGGTCACACAATCTCATACCCAGATCATGAAGCACTTCTCCCCATTTCCAACCACTTTTAGAATATATAGTGCAGGTTCCATCCATAAGATTGTCAAATATACAATCCCAATAGCTTCTTGAAAGTGCTTCATAGGCGCATGGCTGTCTTCCTTCCCTGTTAAATTCGAATATATCTCTCTCTAAATTCTTAGGAAATAAAACTGGATGCTCATGTAATGAGATGCAGATTATTTCCGCTGCCAGCTTTTCTACCAGCTTTTCCTGATCTTCATTCAATTCTATTAAATACTCGGGAAATATCTTGTCTCCATCGCATAATTCAAAGGCTCTATAATCAACTCCTGCCTCCAAGTATTGATATGCCTTATACCCCTTATACTGTTTATGAAGTCCCATTATAATACCTCCTCTTGTATTGTATATGTACTACTGCCAGAATTGGCAGTAGTACTTGCTTTCAGTTGTTATTTCCTTATATAAACCTGTGAAAGTGATGTTGGGTTTATTATTCCTTCCAAAATGGATGGTAGTTTTACAAACCCTTCAAACTTATTGTTATATGCAAAGTTATTCTTCTTGACTACTAAAGGTATATCAGGTATATCCTTAGTAATCTCTTTTTGGAAAATATCCATAAAGTTCATTGTTTCTTCTTCAGTTATTGCAGATTTCATTTTCAGCATTGCATCGTCTGCAACCGGATTATTATACCCCATCCAGTTTAAGCTTGCTGTTGACAGAAACAATGTTGCCATTGAAGATTCAACATCATCAATTGCACCCCAGGTATTTATCGTAAGCTGCCAATCGCCGGTATTATACAGCTTATCTGTTTGCAGAGACTTGTCCATTGGTTCTGGAATAAGCTCTATTCCAATTGCCTTCATGTTGTCAACTAGAATTCTGGAAACTTTTTCATGAGCGGTTATAGAGTTGGCAAACATTACCTTAAAGCTTAGATTTTCTCCGTTTGGAGCATTGAGTATGCCATCATTGTCTGTATCCTTATATCCTGCATCAGCAAGTATTTTCTTAGCACCTTCCACATCATAGGATGGGAAATAGTTGCCAATTTGATATTTTTGATATACTGGTGAAATTATTCCAGGCATTTCTTCTGCTGCACCATCAAAGGCAAAGTTGACAATTTGGCTTCTATCAATAGCCATTGCCATGGCTGTTCTAATATTTACATCCTTTAGTAATGGATCCCTGAGATTTATAGCTAAATGTTCATAACCTAAATCCTGATTCTGAACTACATTGAATTCACTGCTTCCTTCAAATTCCTTAGCTGCAGTAGCAGGAATTTCCTTGGCAGTTACATCTATATCTCCTGATTTCAGAGCTAAAACCATAGTATTTATATCGGGATAAGGTTTAAATATAACCTTCTCCAAATATGGCTTCCCTTCAGGAGATAGGAAGAACTCGTCAACCCTTTCCAGAATATAGTATTGTCCTCTTTCATATTCAGTAAGTTTAAATGGCCCGAATCCTACAGGATTCTCATTAGCATAATTCTTTATGTCATCAATTTCAGACCATATATGAGCTGGTACTATTCTCTGCCAGTAGCCTATAGTTGTTATAAAGGTAGGGAATGGTTCCTGCAGCCTAAATACTATTGTTTTATCATCTGGAGTTTCCCATGTTATATTATTGAGTACTTCATACTGCCACTGCAGTTTTTGCTCATATAGCACTCTATAGGTAAAGTCAATATCTTTAGAAGTAATAGGTGTACCATCCTGCCACTTTAATCCATCCTTCAAAGTAACCGTCACAGTTAAACCATCTTCTGAAATTTCAGGTTCCTCTATTATGTAGGGTACCTTGTTTCCATTTTCATCTAGTTTCATCAATTTTGGATAAATGAGATTTAATATCCATGAACCTGCAATATCATTACCAGTCAATGGATTTAATGTATCTGGATCAGCATATGTTCCAATGGTTATAGTACCTCCGAATTTACTGCTTTCAGAAGTCTGCTCCCCATTTTTAACTTCATTGCCCTGATTGTTTGCACCAGCTTCATCACTTTTTGAACATCCAACAAATGTACTTAAAATCAAGGTTAAACATAGTACAATAATCAATATCCTTTTCATTTTACTTCCCCCTCTTTAAGTTACTTATTTAATAGAATTTCTCCAGATAAGGTTTTTAAAACTCTTCCCTCGTCTAAAGCCACTTTTCCATTCACCAGTACATATTCAACTCCTTCAGCAAATACCAAAGGGTTAGAATAATCTATTTCTGTTGGCGAAGGATATCTGTAATTATCAAGATCAATAACAGCTATATCAGCCTTCATTCCTTCCTTTAGCAGTCCTCTGTCATTTAGCCTGAACTGCTGGGCTGCCAGTGAGGTATTCCTTCTTACAATCTCCTCTACCCTAACACCTCCTTCTCTATACATGTTCATAAAGTGAGCAAATCCTCCTCGCCTCTGCAGCTCATACCATGAGCCTGGGTCCCATGGTTCTCCAAATATAATGTCAGTTCCAACCATGACTAATGGATTCTCCTGAATATTTTTTGGATGTGGTCCTAAAGGAAAATCTG
The DNA here is from genome assembly GCA_012521375.1 of Clostridiales bacterium. Classification (GTDB taxonomy): domain Bacteria; phylum Bacillota; class Clostridia; order Lutisporales; family Lutisporaceae; genus Lutispora. The sequence continues at coordinate 9,156 of JAAYMO010000293.1, read as the reverse complement.
CTCTGCTAGGTCCTCCCAGCCAGAATGTATAATTATCATTATCATCAGCCAGTAAATCCAATAGAAGCTCCTTTGGATTATCGTATCCTCTATCTTTTGCAATATCTTCAATGCTCTTTCCTTCAATGCATGGATTTCCTGTATTAATGACAAAAACTTTATTCATGTCATTTCCAAAAATATAGGCATCCTGCAGAATTACTTTCCTTCCCTCGGCAGTCTTTAACGCCTTCTTAACTCCCTCAATGCCTTTGTCAAATAACTCTGAGGAAATGGACATAATAAACTGAATTAGTCTATCCTTACGTGTACAATGCCCTGTACTTCTTGGTATAGTATCTATTGCTATTTCGACTCCCCTTTTTCTTGCTTCAAGTACTGCATCAAAAGATTCAGGGGAAGTTGAGGTTAAGTGAGACACTTGTACTCTTACTCCAGATTTTTCCCCTATTTCAATTGCCTCAAGGGTAGATTCAAGATAGCCTATATAATACCTGGCATGAGTCGCGTAAACACCATCATATTTTGCAACAATCTTTGCACATCTGATTATTTCTTCTGTATCAGCATATCTGCTGGGAATATATGATAATCCTGTAGAAATTCCCAAAGCACCCTGCTCCATACCTTCTTCGATATATCTCAATATTGCCTTTTCTTCCTCTGCTGTTGGTGGCCTGTCTTTGGATCCGCCCATTGCAGTCCATCTAATGGTTCCGTGCCCAAGCAACAGCCCCATATTGATGTTTAAGCCCTTGCTTCTTGCTACATCACAATACTCACTAAAATTGTTCCATTTTGGCTGTTCTCTGTTATATTTTTCCTGTGCTTCCTTTGTAATCAATCCATTCTTGTAGTAGTACTCATATACATTTGATGAATCTAAGGGAGTGATTGAATGTCCGCAGTTTCCACATATAACTGTTGTAACTCCCTGTTTAAGGAATACATCAAATGAATTATCGTTTAGAATTGTAGTTTCCCAGTGTACATGTGGGTCTATAAAGCCTGGAGATACCATCTTTCCCTTTGCATCTATAATTCTTTCAGCATTTTCATCAATTTTAGTAGCTATTCTTGCAATTTTATCTCCTTTAACTGCTATATCTCCATGAAATCCGGGATTGCTTGTTCCATCTACAATAAAGCCATTTTTAATAATCAGATCATATCCATTCACAAAATATGTCCCCCTTTATATATTTATTGTGCAGTATTCCAAATCCTTAGGAAATTTTGTCAACACTTCGCATCCATCCTCTGTTATCAAAACAGTATCTGAATGTCTAAACCCTGATAATCCTTCTATATATATTCCTGGTTCACTTGAAAAAATCATGCCTGGCTCCATAACTGTTTCATCTCCTGCAGCAATATAAGGAGGTTCGTGTTCTTCCAGCCCCTTACCATGCCCTGTTCTATGCTTGATATAATCTCCATATCCCAATTCAGTGATATACCTTACTACTTCTTTCTCTACCTCCTGGCAGATTGCCCCTGGCTTCATCAGCTGAATAGCATATTGCTGCGCCTTCTTCATTGCTTCAAAAGCCTCAATTCTTTGTTTGTCAGGCTCTCCAACAAAGAATGTCCTCTCGCATTCTGTTCTATATCCCCAAACATTTGTCCCGCAGGATAAGATCATAGTATCCCCTTTTTCAACTTTTTTCCCGCTTGGCAAGGCATGAGGCATACAGGTTCGTATACCACTTGGCACTAATGCACCTGCAGGACCACCTGGAACATAAATTATCTCTCCTAAATCTAATATCATCTTGTCTACCGTTTCTGTAATCATTCTATTGAGAAGCCCCAGTTCAGTTACTCCTGGTTTTAGCATTTCCCGTCCTTTATCTACAATGTAGTCAGAATAAAAGGCTGAAAGCTTTAACATCTTTATCTCTTCTGCAGATTTAATTTTTCGAAGGTTCATTATATGGTCATCAATTGATACATGACTGAAGATTTCGCTTATTCTCTTGTATCCATTCAAATCCAATTCATCCACAGCAACCCTATTAATACCAGAATGCAAGGATTTCAGGTTTCTTTGAAGAAAATCATACAAATCAGCTTTTGAGCTATAATCATCATCATATGCATATACCCTGTCAAGCTGTTTTAACTTGCAGGCTTCATGATATTCCATTTTAGGTGTAAATCCGTAGGTCTTCCCTGTCTTATGTATAAAAATTACCACCGGCCTTTTCCCTGGATAGTAATACAATCCTAAATAAAACACATTGTAGGGATTGAAAACCAAAAACCCATCTAAATCCTTATAATTCACATAATCAACTATCTTGCTGATTCTACTTCTATATTCTTCTAATGAAAAACCTCCCACATTATCCCTCCTATTCTCTACTAATTCTTGGATTAAGAGCATCTCTTACTCCCATGCTTAGGAAGTTAAATGAAATCACAAAGAATATGATAGCCAGACTTGGAAATAGCGAGTACCACCATGCTGTCCCAAAAGCCCCGCTCTGATAAGCATTATGAAGTATCTTTCCCCAGCTATGGGTAAGAGGATCTCCCAGCCCTAGAAAACTAATGGAAGATTCAGTTACTATTGATGATGCCATAACTATAGTTAAGTTAATGAAAACCGGAGTACTAGCATTTAACAGAACATGCTTGAGCAAAATGCTTTTAGTTTTGATTCCTAGGCACTTTGCAGCTTCTATATACTGCATACCGCAGACTTTTAATGTAGAAGATTTTGTTATTCTTGCTATAGATGGCCAGGAAAAAATACCAATTATAAAAGCAACCATATTAATACTGTTTGATTCTGCAATGGCAGCAATTATTATCATCAGCGGAAGCATGGGGATTGTAAGGAATATATCAGTAATTCCCATTCCAATGGTGTCAAATATTCCTCCATAATATCCTGATATAAGCCCTATTGGCACTCCTATTGCTAATGCCAAGATAACTGCTATTATACCAACCTTTATTGAAGATCTGGTGCCCCATACCACCTGAGAGAATAAATCCAATCCCATATCATCTGTTCCAAATAAATGCTCAGATGAAGGTTTCAACAGCTTATCTTCATAATTTCCATATCCTGATACCGGTTCGGCTATAACTGGGGCAAGTATAGCTACAATTACTAGAAAAATAACCCCAAATAACCCTATCATCCCGATTTTATGGTTTAAAAATGCCTTTATTTCCTTTTCCCATCTCTTTCTAAAGCTTGATTTCTTTTTCAATTCCAGCATTTTACCACCTCTATTCCAGTTTAATTCTTGGGTCTAAATAAGCACACAAAATATCTGTTATGATGTTCATAATGATTACGCTTAATGCAAGAATTATAAATGCTCCTTGAAGAATAGGAAAATCTTGCTGACTAACAGCCTGATATATCATTCTTCCTACCCCTGGATAGGCAAATACAGTTTCTGTTAATACTGCTCCTCCAACCATTCTTCCTATCATTAATCCTGCTGTTGTAACAGTAGGTATCATGGCATTTTTGGAAGCATGCTTCCACAGTACCCTCATCTCTTTCATTCCTTTAGACCTTGCTGTTCTGATATAGTCCTCAGATAGAACATCAATTACACTGCCTCTGGTATATAGAACATAGTTAGCAAGATAAATTGACATAAGCGTAATAACAGGCAAAATTAGATGCTTGCCTACATCTAGAAAATATTCAAGCCCTCCGTCAATACCAGGTGTATGGGCTCCTCCTATAGGAAGTATGGCAAGATTGTATCCAAATATATAAAGTAACGTAAATCCAAGCCAGGGTACAAAAATAGAAATACCAAAAATGGCAACTGCATTTACTATCTGATCAAACAGACTTCCTCTTTTATGACCAGAATATATGCCTAAAGGAATACCCACTGCCATAGTAATAAATTGTGTAATTGTCATTAACAATAAAGTCCATGGAAGCTTTTCCATGATGATATCCATAACTGGCCTCTTTTGCATAAAGGATATTCCCAAATCACCCTTAAGCAAATTTCTTAAAAAGGAAAAATACTGTACTATTAAAGGTTTATCCAGTCCAAAATCCTTTAACAATTGCTGTCGATGTGCTTCAGACATTCTTGGATCCATTAGCAGTGTTGCTGGGTCAGCTGGCATAAGCCTGACTATAAAAAATGTAAGGGTAATAGTGATAAGAAAGGTAACAATCCCCTTTAGTATTCTCTTGGTAATGTATTTAGCCATAGTTTTTTCCTCCTCGATACTTTTAACCCTATGCAGAATACAAATGACATCTTACTTTATGTCCATTTATTTCTACTAATTCAGGATGAACTTCATCACATATATCCATTTTCCTAAAACATCTGTTACTAAATCTACACCCCTGTGGCGGATTCACCGGACTGGGTATATCCCCATCCAATACAATTCTTTTATCCTTTGCCCTTGGGTCAGGTACTGGTATTGCAGACATAAGTGCAATTGTGTATGGATGCAAAGGTTCATTAAAGAGAACTTCCTTGGTGCTGAACTCTACTATCTCACCTAAATACATAACTGCTATTCGATTACTTAGATATTTGACTACGCTTAAATCATGGGCAATAAATACATATGTAAAGCCAAATTTCTCCTGCAAGTCCTTAAACAGATTTATTATCTGTGCCTGTACTGACACATCCAAAGCTGATACAGGTTCATCTGCAACTATTATTTCCGGATTCATAGCCAATGCCCTGGCTATGCCTATCCTTTGCCTCTGACCTCCACTGAATTGATGTGGATACCTGTAATAATAATCACTATCTAATCCAACCAGTTCTAACAGTTCAAATGCCCTTTCCTCTGCATCTTTTTTCCCCAGCAGATTATGAGAAAGCATTGGCTCAATAATTGATTCCCCTATGGTCATTCTTGGGTTTAAAGATGCATATGGATCCTGAAAAATCATCTGCATATTCTTCCTTATGCTTCTTAATTCTTCGCCATTGATTTTGCTTATATCTTTGCCGCGATAAAGAATCTGTCCATAAGTAGGCTCCAAAAGCCTTAATATAGTTCTTCCTGTAGTAGATTTACCAGAGCCGCTTTCACCTACCAGCCCCAATGTTTCTCCTTTGTATAGTTCAAAACTTACATCATCTACTGCCTTTAATATTTTTTTCCTGGATAACAGTGATCCCTTTAAAGCAAAATACTTTTTTAAATTATTAACTTCCATTACCTTTTCCATTAACCAACACCTACTTCTCCTAAAACATTAATGTCACTTAACTCTTCCATTACTTTGAAGCAGCTTACCTTATGAGTTTTACCCACTTGTACAAATGGTGGCACTTCTTGAGCACAGCCTTTACCTGCTCTTTCACATCTTGGAGCAAACCTACATCCTTCAGGAAAGTCCTTTGGAGAGGGTACTGTACCTTTAATGGTATACAACCTATGCCTCATCTCATTCAAAGATGGTAATGATTTGAGCAAACCTATAGTATAAGGATGCCTGGGGTTTTCAAACAAGCTGTATACATCAGCTTCTTCAACTATTTTCCCTGCATACATGACTATTACGTAATCACACATCTCTGCTACAACACCCAGGTCATGGGTTATTAACAAAATTGATGCCCTGGTATCCTCTTTCAGTTTTCTCATTAAATCAAGTATCTGTGCTTGAATGGTAACATCCAGTGCTGTTGTAGGCTCATCTGCAATCAGAATATGAGGGTTGCAAGCCATTGCCATAGCTATCATGACTCTCTGCCTCATACCCCCTGACAGCTGATGTGGATACTGCTTAATAACTTTTTCAGGAGAGGAAATGGAAACCAGTTTTAATTTTTCAATAGCCAACTCCAGGGCTTCTTTTTTCTTCATGTTATAATGTAAATAAAACATTTCAGATATTTGATCTCCAATGGTATATACCGGATTCAAGGATGTCATGGGCTCCTGAAAAATCATTGCAATATCTTTTCCTCTTATTTGCGCCATTTCATTTTCTTCCACTTTTAATAAATCTATATCTTTAAAAAGTATTTCACCATTAGATATCCTTGAAGTTTTGGGCAATAACCTCATAACCGAAAGAGAGGTAATACTCTTGCCACATCCGGATTCTCCTACCAATCCTACAACTTCTCCTTCATTTATTGTAAAACTAACATCATTGATTACATTTACAAATTGATTTTCAATATTAAATCCAACTTCAAGATTCTTTACTTCTAACACTTTGTTTATTACTTTTCTCAATATATACACCTCCTTATTGCATCTTAAGATATGCTAAAATTTATTAACAGCTACTTATTGCAAAATCCATGCCAAAATCGTAAAAAAAAATGTTTTTGATAAAATTTTTTTCTATAAAAATTTGGAATGTTTTAAAACTTTATCGTTTTAAAGTGGAAAAGGTTTTCAGTTTTACTTGTCAGAAATAAAAATAAGCGTTATTTTACGCTTGCAGGATTAATGAAAAAGTAACTCCAATACTAAAAAAAATATTAGGTGATAATTTGGTTAATAAACACCTAAAATATCACCTAATATTCAACCTCTTATATTTTATATTTTTTAGGAACATTTTACCCTCTTGGTTTATAGTCGTTCCCTGTTTTGTTTTTCCAATATTAATAAAACCAATCTTCTCTAATTCCTTTAACCTTTGTCGTACCTGCTCTGGAGATAAATACAATCCATTGGATTCTAAAATGTCTGAAATTCTATTTCTGCCAATTATTATTTTCATATTCTCTGCATGTTCTAATATTTGTAATATTTCTATATATTCATTGATTTTTTCTTTAGGTAGTGATTCAGCAAATATTTCTTTAAATTCTAATTCATTTTCTTCTTTATGAAGCATTGATCTCATAACAAAATCTTCAGGCAAATCTTCCGCTGTTACTACTTGTTTCTCAACTATACTATCTAAATAATAAATTAAGTTTTCCAACTCTCTAACATTTCCTGGCCATGAGTATTCTTGAAATAATTCTATTACTTCATCACTAAGAGTTTTATTGCTGTTTAGCTTTTTGAAAAAATATTCAGCAAGTAAAGGAATGTCCTCTTTTCTTTCTTTTAAAGTTGGAACTCTAAGATGCAAAACATTCAATCTATAATATAAATCTTTTCTAAATTGACCCTTAAGCACTAAATCGTAAAGGTCTTTATTGGTAGCAGCTATTACCCTTACATCAATTGGAATTACTCTTGATCCCCCAACTCTAATTATTTTCTTTTCCTGTAATACGCGTAAAAGACTTACTTGAATTTTTGGTGAGGCATCTCCAATTTCATCTATAAATATCGTTCCTTTGTCAGCTTGTTCAAAAAAACCTGCTTTTCCCCCTTTACTTGCCCCAGTAAATGCTCCTTCTTCATATCCAAAAAGCTCACTTTCAATAAGGTTTTCTGATAACGAAGCCATATTTACTGCTACAAAAGGTTCATTTCTTCTTTTAGACCATCTGTGAATTGAATGAGCAAAAATCTCTTTACCAGTGCCATCTTCACCCTGAATTAATACTGTTAAATCACTACTTGCAATTTTCTTTGAAATTCTAATTTTACTTTGTAAAATTTTACTTTTACCTACTAAATCATTAAAATCATATTTTGCAACAAAACCTGTCCTAACTAATCTTTTTCTAACTTCCTTCTCTAAATTTTGAATATGAAATACTTCCTGTATGCTGATTAAATGTAGCTTTAAATGCTCCCCATAATACAGCAAAGTTTTATTTAACATATATTCCTTATTGTTAATATTTACAATTTCATTATTTCTTTGACCCGAATCCAACATTATATCAATTATTTTATCGTTCTTTATGATTTCCGTTATATTCATAGAAATTAACTGACTGGAATTATATCCTAGTAAATGAGAAAATTTATCATTACAGAAAAATATATTTCCATTTATATCTAAAGCAGCAATGCCATCGTTTGTAACTTCAAACATGGCTTTTAACATTTTATTGCTTTCATAAAGGTATTTATTCATCCGAATCATTTCTTTACTGTACTCTGCAGATAGTATTGGTAACTCTTCTGTTGGTAAATTCAGCTTCAAAAATATCTCAATAATAGAGGATATATCAATAATTCTTAGCCCAATATCAATAACCTTTTTTACACCTTTAGGTACTAAATGCCTACCACCTGGAGTTACAGCTATATCTCGGATATTCTCATTACACCCAGGATAATATGGTATAAACTTTATATGATCAACCCCAAGTTTTTTTAGAATTTCTATAGTTTCATTAGCAGTAGAAAGATAATTGTTTACTAATAATACTTCTAAACCAGTATCTAAACTTATAAGTTCCGATATATTTTTTAGGTCAATAGTTCTTCTCAAAGGCATAATGGGGATATTTTGATTTATTTTTGCTTTAACATCTTTTTCTATTGCTTTACTTGAACAAAGAACAATATCCATGCCTTTAACATCAATAACATCACTATCATGCAAATATTTCTGCACTATTTCTACTTTATTCTTGAAAACATTCATTAATTGCTTGGTTAAAGCGCTATTAACAAGATGATCTACTGTTACTAATGCAATTCTTTTTTTATTCATATAACCACCTTCTTATGATATGCATAAATATTCAAAATATTAATATATCATTGTACCATAATTAATACAAATTAACAATGTATTTATAAACTAAGTTTTATAATTACTTATATTATTAAAAGAGTATATTAGTCTTTTATATTGATTTTATTGTTAATTTATATTAATATAATAATAGACCTAATGATAGTGATTATCAATACCAAATTATAGAAGGGAGATTTCCATGCTAACCACATCTTTGACTAAATTACATTCTGGAGAAAGCTGTAAAATTGAAAAAATAGCTGCAGGTATGAACGCCACTAAAAGGCTTTATGAAATGGGATTGAATACAGGTTCTAAAATTAAAGTTGTAAAAAACGATATAGGACCTGTTATAGTATCTATATGCGGAAATAAAATTGCTGTAGGGCGTGGACTAGCAGAAAAAATTTTTGTAGTAAATTAGAGGGGGATTTATATGAACACAATAGCACTAGTTGGTAATCCTAACAGTGGCAAAACGACCCTGTTCAATGCCCTAACTGGTTCAAATCAACGTGTTGGTAATTGGCCAGGGGTTACTGTTGAAAAGAAGGAAGGAAGTATTAAAT
>JAAYMO010000292.1 GCA_012521375.1 Clostridiales bacterium | reverse complement strand
ATCTATGGAAAACTTATGGTATAAAACTTTACGACATGGAAGAGATAAATAATGTGGATGCAATAGTCTTTGCTGTGCCACATGAGGAATTTCAATCGATAAAATTAGAAGACATCCAAAAGATGTATAACAATAAATGGAATAATCAGCAAGAAGCAATAAAAGAAATTGCTGTGACAGCTGATGAAGAGAAAAACGAAAATAAATATGTATTGATTGATGTAAAAGGAATCTTTGATAGAAAAGAAGCGGAAAAGATGAACTTCCAATATTGGAGGCTTTAAGGTGATGAGTGACTATAAAAAACTAGATACGAGCAAAGTATATCTTGTAACTGGAGCAGCAGGATTTATTGGCTTTCACTTATCAAAAAGATTACTTAATGAAGGTTGCAAAGTTGTAGGCCTGGACAACCTAAATGAATACTATGATGTAAACTTAAAAAAAGCGAGGTTAAATATTTTAAAACAAGAAGAGAATTTCCAATTTGTATATGCAAATTTGGAAGATAAAGAGGCAATAGATAGCACCTTTAAAGAGTACCACATCAACATAGTAGTTAACCTAGCAGCGCAAGCAGGTGTAAGATATAGTCTCAAAGATCCTTATACTTATATAAATTCAAATATCTATGGATTTATGAACATATTAGAAGCCTGTCGACATAATAATGTAGAACATTTAGTATATGCATCATCAAGCAGTGTCTATGGTTCGAACGAAAAGATGCCCTTTTCAACAAGTGATAATGTAGACCATCCAGTAAGTTTATATGCTGCCACTAAGAAATCAAATGAACTAATGGCTCATGTATATAGCCACCTTTATAATATACCGACAACGGGCTTAAGGTTTTTTACAGTTTATGGTCCCTGGGGTAGGCCTGATATGGCGCTGTTTGTATTTACTAAAGCTATACTAAATGATGAACCTATAAAAGTTTTTAACTACGGTAAAATGGAAAGAGACTTTACATATATTGATGATATAATTGAAGGAGTAATACGGGTAATAAGCAACCCACCTAAACCAAATAAAAATTATGATAAACTCAATCCGAATCCTAGTACAAGCTATGCTCCATATAAAATATACAACATTGGGAACAACAAACCAGTGCAGTTAATGGAGTTTATAGAGACATTAGAAAAACACCTAGGTAAGAAAGCCCAGAAAGAGTACCTACCACTACAAGCTGGTGATGTTCCTAAAACTTATGCAGATGTTGATGACTTGATAAGAGATGTGGGATTTAAGCCAGATACAAGCATCGATGAAGGGATAGGAAAGTTTGTTAAGTGGTATAGAGAATATTATCAGGTATAGAGGTATAATGAAATTATGACAAAGATAGTTCATATAATAACAGGTTTAGGCAGCGGCGGAGCAGAAAATATGCTCTACAAGCTGTTAAAACATTCTAATAAAGATAAGTTCAATTATAGAGTTATTTCACTTATGGATGAGGGTATATATGGGAGTAAAATAGAAGATTTAGGTATTAAAGTATATTGTCTTAATATCAACAAAAAAAGTATATTCTCCTCTTTGATTAAAGCTAAAAACATATGTAAAAATACAGATATAATTAGCACGTGGCTTTATCATGCTGATTTATTCGGCTTTGTAGTAGCAAAATTATTTTTAAGAAAGAAACTTATTTGGAATATTAGGCATAGCAATTTAGAAAAAGATGCTAATAAATCATCCACTCTTAAAATAGTCAAATTAAATACCATTTTATCTAAATATGTAGATTGTATTACATATAATTCTAATGAAGCATTAAAGAATCATCTAAAAATAGGTTTTGCAAACAAAAATTCGAAAGTTATTCCAAATGGATTTGAGCTTGATAAATTTAAATATAACGTTGGTGCTAGAATGAGAATTAGAAAAGAGTTAGGTCTCAACAACGAGAAAGTTATTATTACCATTGGTAGATGGGATATACAAAAAGATTATTATACTTTGATAAAAGCATTAAATGAATTAAAAAAGCAAGACGTTAAATTCAAAATGGTTATGGTTGGAACTAATTTAGATTATTCAAATAATGAGCTAGTTATGTTAATAAATAAATTCGACTTAAAAGATAAGATAATTTTACTAGGCAGACGTAATGATATACCTGAATTATTGTCAGCAGCAGATATCTATGTTTCATCATCATTAGGAGAAAGCTTTTCTAATGCAATAGGAGAAGCTATGGCTTGCGAGCTACCGTGTATTGTT
>JAAYMO010000291.1 GCA_012521375.1 Clostridiales bacterium | reverse complement strand
TTTCAGCAATAGCCTTAAATTTAGCCTCTAATTCAGCACCTGTTAATGTATCAACAGGAATCTTCATTTCTGCTGCTTTGGCTTGAACTTCCGGATCATTTGCAGCAGCTATGAAGCAGTTTTCAAGGTATTGTCTAATAGGCTCCGGTATACCTTTGGGACCACCGATACCTCTCATATTAAGCTGAACAACATCGTATCCAGATTCCTTATAAGTAGGAACATCAGGTAAGAAAGGTGAACGTTCTTCATCACCTGTTGCAATTATCTTAATTGTTCCTTCTTCAATATAATTAGTAGCATCTGATATGTTTAAGCAGAAAGCATCAAGATGACCGCCTAAAATAGCAGCAAATATTGGACCCTCACCATCAAAAGCAACAACATTGAATTTTGCACCGGAAGCTTTTTCGATAAGCTTCATAGTTAAACCTTCCTGACCTATTGTTGAAGTAACACCAACAGTTATCTTGCCAGGATTTGCTTTAGCTGCATCTACCAAATCCTGCAATGTATTGTAAGGTGAATCAGCTTTAACTCCTATAGCCCCTGGATCAGACATAGTGTTAATTATATAGCTCATTTTGTCAGCACCGTAGGATACATCTTCTGAAACAGCAGAGATCAACATAGCACTTGGAGCAAAGCCAAGAGTATATCCGTCAGGTTTTGCTTCAGCAAATGCATTCCAACCAATTCTTCCGCTGGCTCCCTCTTTATAGGTAACTATAAAACCATGTTTCCATCCTTCCATTTTTTGAATCTTATCTGCTAGGATTCTGAAATAAGCATCCATTGGAGATCCAGGACCAAAAGCATAAATCCATTCAATCTCTTTATTTGGAAAATCATCAGGTACACCCTCAGGTCTTAAACTTGAATCTCCTGTTCCTCCAGTTGTTCCGGTTGCTGGTTCAGCTGGTTCCTTACTTGATGAACCGCAGCCAACAAGTGCAAAACACATTACAACAGCTAGCAGCAATGCAATAATAGTTTTTGTTTTTTTGTTTATCATTCTTTTCCCTCCTCATTATTATCCGACGTTATTGAAATTAGGTCTAATTATATTTAATGCAATATTCATGCCACAATAAAAAAACAAAAAACATTAAATTATTCCGCAAAGTATTAAATTTAACGCTCTCGAATTGGATAACTATCCCAAAATTAGCAGTTGTATATAAATTATTTTTTATTAAACTTAAATATAAAGAGCATATAATTTCAAAGCTGAAAAACATTTAATGTAATTTCTGTTATTTTATAGCTATATCAATAACTTCTATAATTCTTGTTGTAAACTAACTATTGTACTCTTATTAAAAAAACTTTTTGTTATTATTAAATTTTCATATTTGAAAAATATTTTCCAAATATGAAAAATATGACTGATTGTTATACTCTATTCATTAAACAATATAAATATTCATTTGTTTATGTATACTTGAATATTTACTACACAAATGCTTAATATTTTCTCTTGTATTTAAATAGGAATAAATCATCTCTATTTTCATCCTTACTTGTATTTTGATTTTAAGTAATTTTAGATTTGCTGATTACTTAATTGGCATAATCATTATTTATGTTTTATGATTGGCACAATAATTGCGTATCTATCAAAAGAAAGGTAATTATTCTATTTAAAAGAAAGGTGATTGTGCCATTAATTTATGGAAAGGAGTTTTTGTTTTGAGCAAAGATGATATCTTAACAATTCTTAAGCAGCAGGTTAAACCAGCTCGTGGATGCACCGAGCCTGTTGCCGTTGCTCTGGCTGTATCAACCGCCTACAAAGATATTAAAGGTGATGTTGATAAGAT
>JAAYMO010000290.1 GCA_012521375.1 Clostridiales bacterium | reverse complement strand
CTTGCAGTTGAAAGCTCCCAGTTTGATGGATATTTAAAAGTATTAATTGGAACATTATCCGTATGTCCTTCAATTCTAATGTTATTTTCTGTCTCCTTAATTATATCTGATATCCCATCAATTATATATTTAGATTCTTCCCTTATATCTGCTTTACCAGAATCAAACAATGTTGCATCTAACATCCTAATCAATAATCCTCTTTCATTGAGTATCAGCGTAACATTATTTTCTAAGTTATTATCTTTTATAAATACATCTATTTTATGTTTAATTCTGTCAAACTCTTCATCTCTAGAAGAAGTTTGCATGCCAGGAAAAGTTTGTTCTAAAGGTTCTATCTCTACTGTTACACCAGAATCTAATACCCCTAAGGAGCCTTGTAATGAGCGTACTATTGCTTCAAATTTCTGTGCATCTATAGTCGCAAATGAAAATAATAATACGAAAAAACAAAGCAATAATGTAACCATGTCAGCATATGTATTCATCCATGGAGCTGCTCCACCGCTGTCACTTGAATCTACTTTCCTTTTTTTTCTCGTCATATGCTATTCCCCACCCCCAAATCACCTTCAGCATGCTCATTTTTGTCTCTTGATACTTTTTCCCTTAATTGAGGTGATAAGAATGCTTTAAGTTTTTCTTCGATTATTCTAGGGTTTTCACCAGCTTGTATAGACAATATCCCTTCAAGCATCACTTCTTTTAGTAAGATTTCTTCGGAACTTCGAATTTTCAATTTACTTGCAACTGGATTACAAAAAACATTTGCTATCAATGAACCATAAAAAGTAGTAATTATTGCAACAGCCATATTGGGTCCAACTGTTGAAGGATCATCCAAATTGGCCAACATATTGATAAGTCCTATTAATGTACCTATCATACCAAAGGCAGGACCCATATTAGCCATAAACTCATAGACACCACGATTACTGGCGTGTCTTTCCTCTATAAAAGCCAACTCTGTCTCCATAATATTGCGTACTAGTTCGGGGTCAGTACCATCAACGATGAGATTTATACCCCTTTGAAGAAAATCATCTTTAATATTATAAGCTGCTTCTTCTAATGCTAATAAACCCTCTCTTCGAGCAATGTTCGCTAAATCTATTATTGATTTGATTATATTTCTTCCATCTAAGGGCTTATATACAAATACATATTTTAGAGATTTTAAACTATCAATCAAACCCTTAAATGGAAAAGCCATTACTGTCACTGCTATTGTGCCACCGAAAGTACATACAATTGATGGAAAGTCTATATAGCCTGCTAGATTCCCGCTTAATGAGATAGTCCAAACCAGAACAATAATGCCGCTTAATAATCCTAAAATAGATGCTAAATCCAAAATATGCACCTCATTTCGAGCTTATTCTCTCTTAAATAAATTCTCATTTGTATAACATTTCCTTTTAAAGTCAAGAATTCTTTCAATTATCTCTTCTGGACTTTCAGAAACCACATATTTTTTGCCGTCTCTTAATGTAATAACTGTGTCAGGAGTTTCTTCAATAGTTTCAATTAAGTCAAAATTAATATAATATTCTTTGCTATTCAATCTGGTAACTTTAATCATCACATCACATCCTTTTTGTTAGTCCCCGGGCAAAGCCCAGGGACCTATACCTCATTATCTTTTCATATTCACTAACTCTTGAAGCATCTCATCAGAAGTAGTAATAATTCTTGAGTTGGCTTGAAAACCTCTTTGGGTAGTTATCATTTCTGTAAATTCAGCAGATATATCTACATTAGACATCTCTAATGTTCCTGGATTCAATGCACCTAATCCACTGCTGCCCGGAAGTCCATATATTGGTTCTCCTGAGTTTGGTGTAACCTGATACATATTTTCTGATGTTTTTTCTAGTCCCGCTGGATTCTTAAACGCTGCAAGGGCTATTTGACCTATAACTCTACTTTGCCCATTTGTAAATATGCCATAAATCTCACCTGTAGGGCCTATGCTGAATGTATCTAAGTACCCTTGAGGATATCCATTTTTATTGGTAATGGATGCAGTAGATTCATTGGCAAACTGGGTTAGGTTACTAAAGTCTACTTTTACTTCCATGTCTTCAAATATACCATTTCCTGGTATTTGTAATATTACAGAAGTAGCTTTATCATTGCTACTACCCGTAGTAATTTTACCAT
>JAAYMO010000036.1 GCA_012521375.1 Clostridiales bacterium | reverse complement strand
GTTCTAGAGCAAAATCTTGCTTTGTTATCAGATAGGAAGTTCCTTCACCTTCATTTGTTATTTTAGCTGTTTCATCTCCTATATGTACTTTTAATAAACCATCCTTGGAGTTAGATATTCTCCATAAATCCGGTACACCATCATTGTCGGCATCTACAGTAAAGTCAGATGCAAAGACGAGTTTGTCGAGTTTCCTGTAATATCTGTCATCATCCATATTTTCAGCTAAGAGCTTTGATTTGTAGACGTAGAGCATCAGCTCATTTGTAACTTCTAGTTTTTTTCTGGCGCTCTTTGGAACTTTGCTATTGTGCTCAGAGATCTTATCAAATATCTCTTGTGATTTGTTCAAAAGGTCTAATGCTTTATTTTTTTGTTCCTGCCTTATATAAACCACTGCTGTTTTGTAATAGGCATCGGCCAGATTTTCCCAGTTTGCTATATTAAAGGGATTTATTTCAGTTGTTTGTTCCAGCAAAGAAATACCTTCGTCCAGTTTGCCGTGTTCAAGGTAATAAGCTGCAAGTTGAGTCTTAAGCTTGGGGTTATATGGATCAAGATTTGTAGCTGTGACTCTCATATCTTCTGATTTTTGAAGAAGGTCATCATTTTCTGTCTGCCTAGCTATAAAATAGTCAAGCTGGCCAGATCTGCTTTGTATGATGCTGTATATGGGTCGTATTTTGTCGCTTTTTCGAAGTATTCCCTGGCTTTTATAAGATCTTGCTCTTCAACGCTTTTTACAGCCTTCTGGCCGTAGGTATATCCCTGGTACAGTATGAACGAAAAAATCACAAATGCGCAAATTGTTCCTCCTAAAGTCAAGACAGGCCAAACTGCCTTTGTTTTATATTGCTCGACTTGTATCGTAATTGCTGAAGACTTTACTACACCAAATAGCTGCCACAGGTAAAGTGCTACGGCACCTAAGGAAAGGTTAAAGTCCATGCCGCTATGCCCTAATAGGGTAACTAGAGCTGAAAGGGCACCCCATGTGAAGACTTTTGCGGTTATGTCAAGATCAGATACCATGGTCTTGTAAACTGTGATAAAAGCTGTTATGCAAAGGGCAGCCAGCGCAAGAATGCCCACAGTCCCTGTCTCTACCCAAAGCTGCAGGAAAAAGTTGTGGACTTCTGTGGTGTAATACTCATATGATTGATATGCTTTGTATATAGCCTTCCATCCTCCACCGCCAGTGCCAATAATAGGATAGTTTTGTATTATTTTTAAGGCATCACTATAGAAGGTGAATCTGCTAGCTACACTTGAATCTTCAACACTGAAGCTGCTTAGCCTCTTGCTTATTGCTTCCGGAATGTACTTATAGGCAAGTGTTATGCGCTGCGCAGAGGATATATCATTTGTTTCATAAATTTCAGCAGTGTAAAAGGTTGCATGTGTATTTGGAAAGCGGTTTGTAAAACCAATGTTCAGGCGCACCGTATCTGGCCTTGTAGTAAAAGTGATCTCTCTAATTTCTTCATTGATTTCTTCGTCTATGTATTCATTTACAATCCTTACACTATTACCGGCCTCATCGTAACTGTTTATCAGCACACCAGCTCCCCATTGGCCTTCTTCCTTACCTGGTTTTGCTGAAAGCGAAACCTTTAGTGTATACTCCGTTTCAGGTTTTACATCTTGTATTGGATACCAAGATGTCTTTAAGCTCTCTTCTTCATCTTCACCATGTGAGATAGTAAGAGCCGCTTCGGTGGTTAGGGCCGTATACGCACCTATACCCCCCAATAATATGACAATAATAAATACTGAAAGGACCACCTTTGGTTTTATATGAAAAGCAAAACGCTGGCTTATTTTCTCGACAATATAAAACAAAGCGATTGATAATATAGCTCCAACTATATACCAAAGCCACACTTTTGATTTTTCATTGGCAGATATGGCCATACCAAAGCCCGGCGAGGCCATAACAGCTATAATAAAACTTTGAAAAGAATAACCCAAAACTTTTAAACGGTATTGACCTGGCATACCTACAACTAAGATTAGATAAAATACAGGAAAGAGGAGCCAAGCACCTCTAGATAATGTGAAAAGGAAACACAAAAACAGCGTGTAGTTGATAAATGCAAGGACAGCCTTTTGCACCCGATTATGGGCAGTTGCCCAAAGGGAAGTTGATAACATAAAGGCTGCGGTAAGATATGCCGCCAGGGTATTAGGGTATTGTAGTGTGGAGCTATAAGCCATATATCCTAAAAAAAATCACAGTTAATACAGAAATCCATGGTATAAGTCTTACATAAGCTTGATAGTTTGTCATTGGTATATCTACAAATTTGAGTTTAAAAGCGAAAAAATAGCCTAAATTAACCAAAATTGCATCAATGATTATCATTACCGATAACTGAAATGCACCAAAATCTTTCTCGTTCACAGATTTTTCTCCCCTATAAACTTTTTGCCTTCTAAGCTTCCCATACTATTTTATTTTCGTCATTCAGTTGTTTCACTTATTATTTCTTTCTATCCTCTCTTTTTCCTCTTTTTTCTTATCCTCTCATTGTCCTCACCGTAATAGTAATAGTAGTAATAATAACTACCTGATTTTTGGTGGACCTTGTTTAGGACAACGCCAAGAATGCGTGCGTTTACCTTATCAAGCTGCTGTTTCGCAATAATAGCTGCCTCTCGTTCGGTAGAACCAGCTTCTACTACCAGAATTACCCCATCCATGCGTG
>JAAYMO010000289.1 GCA_012521375.1 Clostridiales bacterium | reverse complement strand
ATTCTTTACCTCCTAGGTTTAGTTATATGACAAATACGCCATTTTTGAAAATCTGTACCTTCTTATTGTCCGCTGTGGTGCCAATGCATTCCATGTCGGCAGTTCCAAACATGAAGTCAACATGGAGAGAGGAGCTATTTAGTCCTTGCTTCTCTAAAGCTTCTCGACTTCTATCTTTTCCTTTTATTACATCAGTATAACCAGCACCAAGAGCAAGATGACAGGATGCATTTTCATCAAAAAGCGTATTGTAGAAAATAATGCCCAATTGATTAATTGGAGAATCAAAAGGAACAAAAGCTACTTCACCCAAACGTCTTGAACCTTCATCTGTTTCCAGTATTCCTTTTAGAATATCTTCTCCTTTTTTTGCAGAATACTCTGTTACAACTCCATCCTTGAACTTAAGATAGAAGCCATCAATAATATTGCCTGAGTAACTTAAAGGAATGGAATTGTGTACAATACCATTTACTTTATGCTTATGAGGTGTAGTCAATATTTCCTCTGTAGGAATATTCGGTGCAAAAGCTACTCCATCTGGCTCAGGGCAATGGCATATACCTCCAGCAAACACACCGCCGTCACATAATCCTATTTCTAAATCGGTGCCTGTACTATTTTTAAAGTGAAGAGTCTTAATATTCAATGCATTTAATTTAGATACTCTCTCCAACATTTCTTCTATATGCTTATCCCAGCCTTCTGTACCGCTTTTTTCATCTACATAGCAGCATTTAAAAATAGCGTTCCACAATTCTTTTACTGCATCAGTTTCAGAAAGCTCAGGATAAACTTTTTTTGCCCATGCTTTATTAGGAACTGCAGCTGCGCTCCATTTTAAAAGCATTTCCTTTTTCTTAAAATTTAAATCTTTCAAAGGTTCAGATGTAGCTTTCTTCCACAATGTCAATTTATTATGGTCTACACCTGTCAAGCCATCAGGATTATCGCTTATCAATCTAAGAAAACATGCATCCCTATCACCATAGTAAGTGTGAGAATTAACCCACCAATCTGGTACATCCTCAATTGTCTCTACACTAGCATATTTTAATCGAGTTTTTATCAGTTGTTGATCTGAAAAATGTACTATTACATCTTTAGCGCCAAGCTGATATGCACGTTCTGTCAGTATTCGCAAAAATTCAATAGTATCTATTGATGTTTCTATCACTAAGAATTGGTCTTTTTCTATAGCTAATCCCCTTTTTAGTATAAGGTCTGCATAGTTTTGCATAAGTAAATCCATCATTTTAAATCAATTCCTCCATTTTCAGTAACAATACATTGAAAAACAGACTATTTTGCCAAAATACAAGACACATAATGGTCATCACTCACCCTGTACAAGGAGTATTCTGTCTCTTGGCATTCAGGTTTTGCATATTTGCAGCGTGAAGCAAAACGACATCCCTTTGGCGGATTGATAGGAGATTGAACCTCTCCTTTTAACAATTCCACTTTTTCCCCTTTTCTGGTCACATCTATAACAGGGATTGCTGAAAGCAACGCCTTTGTATAGGGATGTACCGGGTTGCTGAACAATTCATCTGTTGAAGCCAATTCAACACATTGTCCTAAATACATAACAGCTATTTCATTAGAAATATGCCTTACAACACTTAAGTCATGGGTTATAAACATATAGGCAAGGCCTCTTTCATCCTGCAAATCCATCATAAGATTGAGAATCTGTGCTTGTATGGAAACATCTAAAGCTGATACCGGTTCATCACATACAATAAAATCCGGGTTAGTTGCCAAAGCCCTTGCTATTCCTATTCTCTGACGGCGTCCTCCATCAAGTTCATGAGGATAGGCATTTACAAGATATGGTGCAAGTCCAACGGTTTCCATAAGTTCAAAAACTCTATTGTTGAGTTCTTTCTTGCTTTTGAACAACTTATTTACAATCATCGGTTCAGCTATTATTTCTGATACGGATAATCGGGGATTGAGGGATGAAAAAGGGTCTTGAAATATAATCTGCATCTTTTTCCTCAAAACCTTCATTTGTTCTTTATTATAAGAAACAATATTGTTACCTTCATATATTATTTCACCTTCAGTAGGCTCAATCAATCGCAACACTGTGCGGCCAAGAGTGCTTTTTCCGCACCCTGATTCTCCCACTATTCCCAGAGTATTTCCTCTTGATATTTTAAGGTTGACTCCGTCAACCGCGTGAAACTTACCTGAAGGAGTATCAAAATATTTTTTTAAATCTTTAACTTCTAATAATGGAGCATTATTCATGGCTTTCTCCTTTCCCAAAGAGGTGGCACATTATTTTATGTTCACCTGCTACAGTTATGGATTGGGGAGGTATAGTCTTGCATTTTTCAATACATTTCGGACATCTAGGGTGAAACACACAACCCTCTGGCAAGTTAAGAGGATCTGGTATCATTCCATTTATGGGAGAAAGCCTACGGGTTCTTTTATTTAAATCAGGCAGAGAACCGAATAATCCCATGGTATAAGGATGATGATCTTTCCCAGTAAATATATCCTCTGCAGTACCATATTCCAATATCTCACCACCATATAAAACCGCAACCCTATCACAATATTGTGATACAATACCTAGATCATGAGTGATGAGAAGCATTGATGTTCCAAGCTTGTCCTTAAGTTCTCCCATCATATAAAGTACCTGGGCTTGAATTGTAACATCCAAAGCTGTTGTAGGCTCGTCTGCAATAAGAAGTTTAGGTTCGCAAGCAAGAGCCATAGCTATTACAACTCTTTGTTTCATACCCCCAGAAAACTGATGGGGATAATCATTTTTCCTTGATGCAGGAATTCCTACCATCTCAAGGATTTCTTCCACCTTTTTATTCATATCCTCTTTACCCATATCAGGACGATGTATTTCAAATGATTCTCTAATCTGCTCTCCTATTTTTATGATAGGATTTAAACTGGACATAGGGTCTTGAAAAATCATTGAGATGCTTTCTCCTCTTATAAGCCGCATTTCTGCTTCTGTCAGATTTAAGAGATTTTTTCCATCAAAGATGATCTCTCCATCTTTTATGAAGCCTGTTTTTTTAGGCAGCAGACGCATAATTGAAAGAGCTGTAGTAGTCTTTCCTGCTCCGGTTTCCCCCACAAGTCCCAATGTTTCTCCCTTATTTATACTAAAGGATATATTGTTTAACACATGAGCCGTTCCTCTGTCGGTTTTATATACTACTTCTAAGTTTTTTATTTTTAATAACTCTTGAGACATAGTTATTTCCTTTCATTTATATTAATCTTTCAAACGTGGATCTAAGGCATCTCGTAATCCATCTCCAAGAAGATTTAAAGATACAACTGCAATTGTTAT
>JAAYMO010000035.1 GCA_012521375.1 Clostridiales bacterium | reverse complement strand
CCCTTCATAATCTGGATCCGTCAGGCTCTGCCATATCATCTTATAGTTATTCCTAATCTGCATAACCTTGTCCCCTTCACGGAAAATCACATCTCTAAACTCTCTTTCATTTTTACTGAAATGAGGGGGATTCAATATCTTCTGAAGCTCCAGATTTAGATTGATTACTCCGCAAATACCCTTTTTCATAGGAGAAAGCACCTGTATACCGTCACAGTTATTATAACCTGAATACTTAGGCAATCTTTCTTTACAAAGTTCCTTTATCTTATTAAGGATTCCAATATGGCTTTCTTCTCTCACAAAGAAAAAGTCCTTATCCTTTATATTCAATATGGGCGGCTCACCTTTGTTGATTCTATGTGCATTGACTACAATCAGACTTTCTTCAGCCTGTCTGAATATTTCATTAAGCCTTACTACTGTTATTGCTTCACTATTAATCAAATCCTTTAAAACACAGCCAGGCCCTACTGAGGGCAACTGATCCACATCCCCTACCAGAATAAGTCTGGTGCCTTCAGCAATGGCTTTCAGCAAATTATTCATCAAAAGTATATCCACCATAGACGTCTCATCTACAATTATGACATCTGCCTCCAAAGGAGAATCCTCATTCCTCTGAAAAATCATGTCTTCGTCTCTGTCTCCATGACCATACTCCAACAATCTGTGTATGGTTTTGGCTTCTCTGCCTGTAGCCTCCTGCATCCTCTTGGCAGCCCTGCCTGTAGGTGCACATAATACCACCGTAAGACCCATTCTCTCAAAAATGCTTAGTATGGCTTTTATAGTGGTGGTTTTGCCTGTGCCCGGACCTCCTGTAACTATCAACACCCCTTTACTTACTGCCTGCTGTACTGCCTCCCTCTGGTTCGATGCAAGGTCAATTCCTTCCTCTCTTTCTATACGATCTATTTCATCATCTATATCAAAATCCACCTGAGAAACAGGATATTGAGCCAATGCAAGAAGCCTTCTGGCCACTCCCAATTCTGCTCTATGAAAAGCTATGGAGTAAACTGCCTTCGCATCTTCCAACTGTTCTACCACAATCTTTCTATCGATATATAAATTAACTAATATGTTCTCTACATCTTCTTCTCTTACTTCCAATAACTCAGAAGCAGTCTTGACCAGCTTCTCCTGGGGAACATAACTGTGGCCGCTGCTATGATACTTATTCAACACACATCTGGTACCTGAAGCTATCCTATACTGTGAATCAAGAGGGATCCCCATGCTCAAAGCAATCCTATCAGCCATCTTAAAACCTATGCCAAATATATCTTCGGCCAAATTGTATGGATTTTCTTTTATGGCCTGAATTGTTCGTGAACCATAAGTCTTATATATCCTCACAGCATAGGTAGGACTTATATTATAACCTTGAAGAAAAAGCATTATGTCTTTCAGTTCCTTCTGCTCTAAAAAAGCATCATAAATCTTCTGAGCTTTTTTCTGACCTATACCGTCAACCTCTGTGAGTTTTTGAGGGTTGTATTGGATTATATCTAAAGTGTCAATACCGAACTTTTCTACAATTTTTTTCGCAGTGACAGGTCCTATGCCCGGTATCAAACCTGAAGCCAGATATCTTTCAATGCCGTTTAATGTGGCTGGAGTTATTATTTCATAGGTTTCCATTTTAAATTGTCTGCCATAATCAGGATGATCTACCCAGTATCCAATGGCCTTTATGGTTTCTCCAATATTTACATAGGGAAAGTACCCCACCAGAGTTAAATCTTCATCATCCCTCTGTAGCTCTAAAACAGAATATCCGTTTACTTCATTTCTAAATACCACTTCATTTATTATGCCTTGAATTTCATCCATACCCATAACCCTCTAAATTGTTTTACTTAATTATAACCTATTTTCATAATGCTGTGAACTGCTACCGCTTACAGGTAGGTTGTTTCTATCATTATTTAAGTTCAAACTGTTTTTAATGCTCAATATCTCACTGGCTAATATTACAATATCTCCCTTAGTTGCTGGCTTATTCAGATTGGAGTAAAGCTTCTCCAGCATCTCCGGATATTCTATCATACCCTTTTCTTTTCTATAATGCTCCAATACCAAGCTGGCATTGTTCATATGTTTTTTTACCGTGGCCAAGCTATATAAAATCTTCAGCTTACGCCCATTCTTCAATATGATATCTGTTCCTTTTTTGTCTTTTTGTTTCTCTAATCTCTCTATGGAATATAAATCTATATATGCCATAGCAGAATCATTTCTGAATATGGGAGTTCTAACCTTAAGCTGCATAAAAACCTTATTGCTGCTTATAGCCAGAGGTACACAATTGATGCTGCCTATTATCTGTCCATATTTTTTTCGAAAACTATAATAATCTATCGAATAGAAACGACAAAGATTGCTGCGAAAAGTTCTGATTGTCATTGGCATAACATGTTTCTCACCTTCTGCAGTAATCACTTTTGTCATTTCACCCGAATCTTTAAAATACTGTGGAATAAAAGCCCAAATATCATATTTGCGGAAAAAATCCAAATCCAACTTAGCCACCTCCTTGCAGGAAAATGTATACTTTTTTAAAATTATATACGAACGTATGTTCGATGTCAACTGCCTTTGGTTTTTATAGATAGAACAAAGTGGCCTGAAGCAATCAAGTCGCCCCAAGCCACTTTATTCATTATTCAAATTTAGATGCTATGACCTTTGATAGTTCATTAATGGAGGCAGTGAGGTTTTCCATTTTTCCTTCTATCCTCATAAGGAGATAGATGGATACGGCTATGGGAAAACCTATATTTGCCACCCCATTAAAAATCTCTTCCATTTACCTCCCTCCTAAATCTAAACTACATCTAACTCCTGGATCTGGGTATCTACTATCCTTGCCCCATGTATGGCCACCAGATCACCGCCTGCTGTAGCAAATATATTCTTGTCTATTATTTCTTCCATGGCAGTTTTGACAGATTCATCGGTTAGATTTTCATCAGCGTCATCTACACTTATTTTCATAGTTTTCCCAGTAATATCCTTGAACATCATTTCCAGCTTTCTAGCCATGCTCTACACCTCCTTTCTTTATGTTAGTCTCTTAGATGCTAGGATTCTACCAGCTCAGAATCTTCAGCTTTGTTTATACTGAACACAGTATTGGTTTGGAGACCTGCTAAAATCACTGCCACATCATAGATATCTTGGTCTTGAGCTTCAGGCTTTACCTTGCTGTATGTTTTTGTTATATAAGTCTGTCTACCGTCTACTTCAGGTCCCAAATATTTAATTTGAAGCTTTACATTTTTTACTAGTGCTTCTACTGCCACTCATATCACCCCCTTCGCTATATAAATAACTTTAGGGAATGATATTTTTCGAAAAAAGTTCAAAAAAATATTCCGGTATGATAATTACCGGAATATTTTTTTTGATTTTTTACCCAAAATATAGTAAATCAATTGTATAATTATAATATAGAAAGCTTATTTTTTTCCTGATTTGTATTTCTGCTTGATGAACTCTATATAATCATTGATCTGTCTTATGGCTTCATCAGGTAAGCCAATTTTATAGAAATCATCGTATGCTCTACTCTCTGAGACATATTCATTTTCTGGTGCTTCGGTTTTTTCGTAAAAATTTCTTATATCGGTTCTCCCCAAAAGATAATCAATTGACACTTGGAAGACATCAGCTATCGCCTTTAGAGTTTCTTGGTCAGGAAATCTAGCATCTGTTTCATATTTTGATACTGATGAGTAGGATATATTTAAAGCTTTTGCAATGTCCCTTCTTGACATATTTTTTTCTTCCCGGAGCATAGTAATCCTTTTACCAAATGTCATAGATAACCACCTCGTTACAATTATTTTAGCATATAGGATTTAACTATAAATACGTTGGACTAAATGTATAGATTGGCATTGACTTTTCACTTACCGTCCATTATAATGTAGTATGAAATTTTTGTCCATATTTGAAAAAAAGCAGGGGGGTGTCTTATTGTGAATAATTTAGATGAAAAATATAGGGAGTTAAAAAAATTAGAACTTTCAATAGAAGAAATTCGGAACAAGCTACACCACATGTTAATGAATTCCATAGATCCTCTAGATGATGATGTACTTGCCTTGAGTAAAACTCTGGACAAAATGATCAGTAGATATACAACTCTGAAGATGGAACTGAAAGATCATTAATTTTGTCCATTAAAGCTGATAGATTTATATTAATATAGTAGAAAGTGATAAAATGAATAATTAATAGAAAATACTGCATATATTGGAATAATATAATTATCTCAGTTTATCTGATATTCTCTCCAATATTTTTCTTCTTCGTCGAAATAAAGTTGTCCTGCTTATACCTAATTCCTTCGCTAAATCATCTAGAGTCCTTTTCATTATTATGCTTTGCTCTATTATAAATTTGTCTTCACTATCTAAGCTTTGAAAAGCTTTATATACGGTTTTATACTCCCATTTAGATATCATTATCTCTTCAGCATTGCTATGTTGGTCTATAAGAGTATCCATCAATACTATGTCATCACCAATGGGTTCATTAAGAGACATGGTTTTCTTTTTGTATCTTTCATAGTTTAGGTAGAAAAATCTAAGCTGCACCTTTAAATAATAAAATAGATCTACACCCTTTGATCCATCATACTTGTCTAACAATTCCAATACCATTAAGACTCCTTCCTGATACAAGTCTTCAAATTCATCCTTACTCAGTGCATATTTGTTAATAGATGAAATAATCAATGGATGAGCTTTTTCCAATATTGTTTTTTTGTCCATTTTGGCCTTTCCGACCGGTCTTTTTTTATATTTCCGCGGATAAGGCCATTATAGGTATTTTAGTATATAAGATAAAAAACCGACTCGTAATAAGTCGGTTATAGTTTTAATCTAAGTATGCATATTAGGCATATACGTCCAATAGAAGTCCTCTTATCTCTCCTATAAGGCTCAAAACCTTAATTCCCTTCTCCTGTTTATTTATCACTGCATCTGTCAGTTCCAGCAGTTTCTCATCAACTTTTTTAACAGTTTTATATATTCTCATCCTGCCACCTCTGTTAAATCCTCTGCTTTGTTGAATTTTTAATCCATATTTAACAGCTTCGGCAAGGAATTCCTTTACCTTTTTCTTGTAGTCTCTCAAGTCTTCTACTGTCATGGACTCAGACAGTATCTTGCCTTGGGCATCTACCTCTTCCATCAGCCGGTTTAATCTTTCCAGATCCATCTGGTCTCTGCGGGTAGACATAACCTCTTTGAAAGATATAGAAGCACTATCATTGACCTTCTTAGTCGCTACTTGTTCTATATTTGCTTTTTCGATGTTTCTGACTTTCATATATATCACATCCTATATAATAGAACTCAGAGCTCTGAGCTCAGAGCTCAGAATTCGGGTATTCCTTTAGGGTCGGTCTCTGGTCGCTGGCCTCTGGTCACTGGTCTTTTGACCTTAGGCATTCCTTATGAGTCGTGCTGCGTGCTACGGACTTCGTGTTGTATGCTGCGTTGCCCTAGGGTATTAATCTTCCGTCCTGATGCGTGACCCGGGTCGCGTGGTTTTGTGGTTTTAATAAATTAGTGTATTTAGTGGTTGTTCCTTTACTGTAATAGATTAAGTATGCCTTGGGGCAGTTGGTTGGCTTGAGCCAGCATAGCTGTTGCAGCTTGATTGATTATGCTGTTTTTTGTAAACTCAGACATTTCAAGAGCCATATCCACATCTCTTATCCTTGACTCGGCAGCAGTCAAGTTTTCTGCAGCAGTTGCAAGATTGTTTATAGTGTGCTCCAATCTGTTCTGATATGCTCCTAGTCTGGAACGAGACTCAGATACAATCCTTATAGCATTATCAAAAAATCCTATGGCATTATTAGCATCTTCTGCAGTAAGTACACTTATACCTGCCTCTGCATCCACTCCTGCAGTGGAAATTATGCCTTTATGATCTGCCTTTCTGGCAATTCCTAAATATGCTGCATCAACAACACCTATTAAAAGATTCATGCTTTCGCTGTCATTAGCCCCTATCTGCAGTTTTATGTCCAATTCTTTCCCTGCATGAGTTTCAAAATCGTTATCTTTATATTGAATATACAGTGCCTTGGTATTTTCATCTTCATCCAAATCATCAGTCTTATTGGTAGAAAGTATTAGGGAATTCCCATTGACTTTATGTTCTACCAAAGCTTCAACTTTACTGCTTCCTGCAGTTATAACATTATATACTTCTGCCAGCACATCATAAACTGTCCTATCCTTGACTCCCACCACTGCGTATTCATCGCTATCTTCATAAGAGTCAGAATAATCATCAAATTTTATTGTCAGACCACCAATCGTAAGCTCATCGCCGAGCTTTGGCAGCTCAGTGAAGTTGAGATAAATTGTCTTCATATTGGATGAAGTATCGGGAGCATTCATGCTTGTAGCACTAGTTGGATTGGAAGGATCATAATCTGGATCCAATTTATCTATAAATATAGCTGATGCATTTTCTGCATTTACCTCTATTTTTTTCGCTTCCACTGGAGACATATTTTTTGCTGTTTTCAGATGCAAGCTTAAATTACCATCTTCATCTTCTTCTACCTTGCTTGAAGATGCATCAAAAGTTTTATCATTTTCTATAATAGCATTTAAAAGATTTTCCAAAGTTTCTTTGGTATCTGTTCCGATATCAACTTTTATTCTTCCCGTTTCAACTCCATCGTTTTCTTCTGTATCCTCAAATTCATAGTATTTTCCGTTTATGAGCAAATACTCTCCATCGCTTGGATCACCTGTCAACTGAAGCTCAATCTGGCCTCTATCGCTGGGTTCAGCCACCACAATTCCTTCCCAGGTACCGCTTCCTATATATTTTACTTCAGGTGAATTAGTTGTAATCACCGGTCTAGATAGCAAAGACCCTCTCAAAAGAGGATTGGCATTAAATTGAGTAGTTTTGGCTATTCTATCTATATCATAGGTTAGCTGGTCTATTTCGTTTTGTATGGCCATCCTATCATTATCAGCCATGGTACCGTTGGCTGCTTGTATTGCCAGCTCCCTCATCCTCTGAAGACAGT
>JAAYMO010000288.1 GCA_012521375.1 Clostridiales bacterium | reverse complement strand
GCCAAAGAAAACTTCATTTTCATGCCCTTTGATAGATTCTTTATTCTCTTGTTAAGAGGCAGTTTAAACTCTCCAATATATTTATTAAAAGCATTATCATCCCATGTTTTGTAAAAAGATGCTACAATCCTCTTCATCTCTGATATTGTGAGTTCTTCATAGTAGTTGTTTTCATCATATACAAATCCTATCTTTTGCTTTATATCTAACTCGTGCTTAACATTATCTAATCCGAATACTTTGATGACTCCCCCATCTTTTTTCATAAGATTCATGATAAGTTTTATTGTGGTGGTCTTCCCTGCACCATTGGGTCCTATAAAACCCATTATATAGCCTCTTTCTAAGGTAATATCTATACCCTTGAGACTAAAATCCTTGAAGCTTTTTCTCAATCCTTTAATTTCTAGTATGGGTTCCATCCTTTATACCTCCTCATACAAAAGTCTCAGTATTTCTTGAAGTTCTTCCAGAGACATATCTATAGTCTTTGCTGCAGATATAGCTTCAGCCATCTTATCTTCCACAATTCGAATTCTGGCTTCTTTAAGTAGTTCCTTATTCTGGGGTTTTACAAAGGAACCTTTACCGGGTATGCTTACGATATATCCATCTCGTTCCAATTCTTCATAGGCCCTTTTTGTGGTTATTACACTTATCTGTAATTCCTTAGCTAGGTTTCGTATGGAAGGTAGCAGCTCAGACTCTGATAATTCGCCATTTATTATAAGATTTTTTATCTGATCAGTAATTTGCTCATAAATTGGCTTATCGCTCTGATTGGAAATTATAATATTCACAATCTCTTACCTCCAATAAACATTAAGTATAAATACTATACTGTATATACTGTTTATATACAGTATAGTATTTATACTTTTTATTGTCAAGATATTTTAAACAAAAAAATACACCGCTAAATGTCATCTTTATCTGACATTCAGGGTGCTATATACTAAGGTTTAACTGACTTTACTATCTTCTCAATAGAGAATCAATTCTGGCTTGATCAAAGCCTACTATTATGTTACCATCTATATCTATCACAGGCACTCCGCTTTGACCTGATTTTCTAATCATCTCTATGGCACCTGCTCTATCTGCTGCTACATTTACATCTCTGTACCTAACCTCTTTATACTGCAAATATTCTTTAGCCTTATGACACCATGGACATGTTGGAGTAGAATAGACTGTAACATTCATTTATATACCTCCTTTTAATATCTTATCAATACTTTTTAATTATTAATTTTTCCATATCTACCTCTGGAGCATTATAACCATCTTGTTTCAATGCACCAACAGGACATGCCTGTACAGAAGGACATGGATGATTTTGTGGATGCACTTCTTAATATTTACCTATTACGCTTACCCCGTATGGGTATATTATAGTATATTTTTTCTATTATTGCAATTGTTTATGTTAATATTTATGGTTTTTTTATTAATTTTGGACAAAAAAATCTCCTCAACAACCAATCTGATTTTTGAGGAGATTTATATATTATTTTGCTCTTTCATATTGCTTTGGCCAAGCTATTTCATCTCTTACTTTTCTGGCAGCGTTAAGAGGGAAGTAGGGATTCCTCAACAATTCTCTTCCCATGTATACCATATCAGCTCTTTCGTTCTGTATTATTTCTTCTGCCATAACTGCCTCTGTAATAAGTCCGCCGGCTATAACAGGCAACCTGGTTGCTTTCTTTATGGTCTCTGCAAACTTTACCTGATATCCGGGATATACTTTCATATTTACAGGTACTACCGCACCTGAACTTACATTAACCAAATCTATACCTTCAGATTTAACCATGTTTATGATTTCTGCCAAATCTGTATCATGGTTTCCACCTTCAGCATAATCTTCTGCAGAAACCCTTACTCCAAGAGGCTTTTCTTCAGGCCATACTTCCCTTACTGCTCTTATTACTTCTTTCAAAAATCTTGCCCTATTCTCTATGGAACCACCATATTCATCGGTTCTCTTATTAGACAGAGGAGATAAGAACTGATTTATAAGATATCCATGAGCGCCGTGAATCTCAATCATATCAAAGCCAGCCTTATATGCTCTTAAAGCAGCATTTCTAAATAAGTTCACAGTATTTCTGATGTCATCCTTAGTCATTTCAACAGGTGTTTTATAGCTCTCATCAAAAGCTATGGCACTGGGAGCTATTATTACTTCTTCATTGGCAGCACATTTTCTCCCTGCGTGATTAATCTGAATTCCAATCTTGGCTCCATACTTTTTAACCTCTTCAACAATTTTGGATAGTCCTTCTATGTGTGAATCATCCCATAAGCCCAGGTCATTGTCTGAAAGCCTACCTCTAGGTTCAACAGCGGTAGCTTCAATTATAATCAGTCCAACACCGCCTATAGCTCTTGTTGTATAATGTATAAAATGCCATGAATTTGCTTTGCCGCTGTTGTCGGAACTGTACATACACATAGGGGGCATGACAATCCTGTTTCTTATCTCCATATCCTTAATCTTAAAACCGGAAAATAGCTTGGACATAATATCACTTCCTCAATTATTTTATTTAGGTACAATTATACCAAATATTCACATTTAATACACTTGTTGATTTATTAGTTACTGTCAATTTAACGTCGGCAATTTTCCTTGTTAGTATTGCAATAAATAAAATAAAAGACAGGGGACGGTTCCCTGTCTTGGGTTTAATATTCAATACCTGGGTACTTTAGCCAAACTTCCCAATCTAAATCATTTATGTTTGTTTGTATGATTCCACCTACTAGTTCTGGTTCTCCAGTTTTTGGATTTCGTATTGTACATTCAATAACCTGATTATTGCCAATATATACTCCAACATGCCCCTTTTTCCATAATACTAAACCAGGTATTTCAGGTATAGTTGATATATGGCCTTTCTCTAGATTTTGCTCAATAAGGGTTCTTGTACAAAAATCACTTTCAATAGTATAGTAATCTGTGTTCTTCTGACAGTAATCGTTCCAAACATATGATTTTATTAAACCAATACAATCCCATCCACGAATATTTCTATTACAAAGAGATCGTCTAATAGCTATCCTCTCTTCTGTGTACCAATCTTTATGTTTGGATATAAGGTTGTCCAATACTTCATCAGTTAATACTTCTCCATTACCATCCCATAAGTATATATGGGGAGTATGCATGCATTTTTTTACATAATCAACTAAACCTTTTGCTGTAGGATTGAATTTTTTCATAACTATCCCTCCATACATTATCCCAGATTCTAATTACTATAACAGTCAATCGGTATCCTACCAATTTAATCTATGGCATGCAACAAAATGTTTTTTTCCAACTTCCTGCATTATAGGTTTTTCTTCACACTGAGGTCTAGCATATCTGCAACGGGTTCTGAACCGACATCCAGACGGGGGATTCACAGGGCTTGGTATATCACCTTCCAGGATAATTCTTCCTTCATTAGTCCTCTTTCCTACAACTGGAATAGCTGACATAAGTGCCTCAGTATACGGATGTATAGGATTTTCAAAAATATCTTTTGTCATGCCTGATTCTATTATTTGTCCCAGATACATTATGCAAACACTATCACAAATATGTTCCACTACAGATAAATCATGGCTGATAAAGATATATGTGAGATTTAGCTTTTCCTGCAGTTCTTCTAACAAATTTAGTATTTGAGCCCTAACTGATACATCCAAAGCAGATACAGGTTCATCGCATATAACCAATTCTGGATTAGTTGCAAGAGCCCGGGCTATGACGATTCGTTGTCGCTGACCTCCAGAAAGTTCATGTGGATATCTTTCTAAATAGGATTCATCAAGACCTACCATCTTGATTAATTCTTTTATTCTTTCATCCCTTTCATGTTTATTGGGCATTACTCTGCTAATTATCAGCGGTTCTGCAATAATATCTCCAATCTTCATCCGAGGATGAAGCGAGTTATATGGATCTTGGAAAATAATTTGCATATCCTTTCTAATTGGACTCAATTCCTTCTGTTTCTTTCCCAGAATTGATTGTCCTTTATATTCTATTTCTCCTTTAGTTGGCTCTATTAACCTCAAGAGGGTTCTAGCTAATGTAGATTTGCCACATCCTGATTCTCCAACTATTCCCATTGTTTCACCTTTGTTCAGCGTAAAAGAAACATCATCTACAGCTTTAACATATTGCTGTTCTTCAAAAAATGATCTTTTTACAGGAAACCATTTTGTTATTCCTTTGACTTTAATTAATACTTCTTTATCGTTCATCTTCATATCTATTCTCCTAACCCTCATACAAAAAACATTTAACTTTATGCTCATTATCAAATAAGCTAAAATTTGGTTTCTCCTTATAACATCTATCTTCCACCTGCGTGCATCTAGGTGCAAAAACGCATCCTTTTGGAAAATCTC
>JAAYMO010000287.1 GCA_012521375.1 Clostridiales bacterium | reverse complement strand
TGGAAGTTAGTTTTTCAAAAAGATATGATATTTTGAGATGGTGTCTCTTTAGGAGGCACTTATGAATAAAAACAAACATCTGATCTTGTGAAAAAATTTGTATTGAACAAAAATAAAAGAAAAGAAAACCCTTTAAAATCATTATCCGTGAGCTTTCCATAGATCCGATTACTATCGCTAAGGAAAAAAACATATTCAATTTAGAAAATCTGGTGGCTAAGGTGCAGCCGAGACAATCATGCATTGATCCGTAGTATTATTCCCAAGGGAACATCACTTGATGATTTTACACAGGAAGATATAATCCTTATGATGAAGATAGTGTCTTATCAAGTGATGTAAATTGATGAATCAGAAGAAATCCACAGTACTATTCTCAGAAAGAAAACAATCTATACTCGCAACCGTAATATGATACTTCCAAAGTAGACAGTCTAATTAATTAAAAATTAGATTATCTACTAGGAGGTATCTTTTTTATGGGAAGAAAATCAAAATTTTGTAAAGAAGTAAAAATTAAAGCTTGTATAGAACTAGATATATTTGCAACAATAACTAAAAACCGTTCATATAGCAAGGACTGTAAACTATTAGAATAACAGCATTTTCAATATCATCGATTTTTCCTTCATACCTATATACATAATACTTGCTTTCACCTACTGTAACTGGGCAAGTTTCATTCTTACGTATATGGTTCTAGAACTCCTTGACACTTGCTTTAATCCAAAAGGATAACTTGTACAATTGGATTTGATTCTTCCAATAGCATGATATCCTCTTTCAAGTGCATGGCAAGTTCATGTTTGTTTTTAAAAAGCCTTTTGGCTTTTGAACCATAAAACTGCTTACTGAGATAAAGCTTGAAATTAAGCGGCAGCGAATAATTAGATATCTTGTAATGAGAACTAACGATACAGTGTGACCACATGGTTTTACCGTCACTGTGAGAATGATGATATTCAAGGCCTTCGATTTTCTTTGTAGAATGTTGATTTACAATAAAAATTGACCACCTAGAATAAATAAGGTACCATGCTTTTGTAGTTACTTACGAAAGGTGGTCAAAAGGAAGTGAAAAATTTGAAGCAATGGGCAGCTGTTCAAGAATTGTACAATCCGAAGGTCCCAATTCTTAGAATAGCAAAGCAGCTTGGAATGTCTAGAAATACCGTTAAAAGGTTAATTAAACTCAAAGAGGAACCAAAATACAAAAGGAGTCATTATCCTTCAAAAGTAGATCCATATATAGATCAAATAATTACATGGCGTCTATCTCCGGAATACAGCTTTAACGGTACAAGAATCTTTAGAGAACTAAAACATATTGGTTACGAAGGTTCAATCAATCCCATATACAGAGCATTAAAAAAGATTGATGAAGAGAGGAGTGATATCTCACCTAATGCAACAGTAAGGATTGAAACTCCGCCAGGAGATCAAGCACAGTTTGACTGGTCTACCTATGAGGTTGAAATAAATGGGAGGATAAGAACAGTATACTGTTTTACCATGATACTATCGGCCTCTAGAAAAAAGGCAATATGCTTTTCGTTACTATGTGATGCAGAAGCTATCTATGAAGCAATACAAGAACTCTTTAATGATTTGGGAGGTGTAACACTAGAACTTTTAATTGGTAATCCAAAAGCACTGGTCATTGAAAATAATCCTAAAAGTGAGGATGAGATAAAGTACAATCCTCAAGCATTACTCTTAGCTGCTCATTTAGGAACAGAACTCAATGCTTGCAACTGCTACTGGCCACGAACAAAGGGCAAAATCGAAAAACCATATCAATATATAGAGGAACAATTTATCAAAGGAAACTCTTTTAAATCAATGGAGGATCTAAATAACAGAGGAAAAGAATTTATACGAGAGTGGAATAAAAAGATGCATGGCACAACAAGACGAGTCCCAGATGAATTCTATGAAAATGAAGAAGCTAAATTTTTGTTGCCTTTACCGAATACCAAATTTAGACTGAAACCCCTTGAAAAAAGAGTAATAAGCAATGACAGTTACATACATATAGATACCAATAAATACAGCGTTCCAGTAAAGTATGCCGGAAAACAACTTCAATATCGCATTGTATATGGATTTAGAATAGAACTATACACGATGGAATAATCATCGGCCCTCCGGGGGTAGGTAAGACTATGATTGCTACCGGAATAGGAATAAATGCATGCAAAGCCGGGAAAACGGTTATGTTTATCAACGCAAAAGAGCTTATGGATAAATTATCTGATGCTTTGAAAAAAGATACCCTCAGACAAACTTTAAAGGCTTTAAATAAGGTACAACTTCTCATCATTGACGAACTATCATATCTAAAGATGGATAAAGAAAAAGAGAGCATATTTTTTCAACTTATCCGGCAAAGGTATGAAAAAAGCTCTCTGATCATAACAACCAATCTTCCCCTAGGCAGATGGGATGAAGTATTTACGGGTCAATTAGCAGCCACCGCAATACTTGATAGATTGGTTCATCATTGTCACGTTCTTAGTATAACAGGGGATAGTTTTCGTGTCAAAGGTGAAAAGTATTTATCAGAGAAAGATAAGGCCTTAAAGTCAGGAAAACTTAAGGATATGGAGGAATAATATATGTCTAAGATTTGTAGAAATGACTATGGCAGAATAGTTAAGGTACATAATGAACCAGGCATGAAAGCTGCCATGGAATATATAAGAGAGAATTTTGGCACGAAGTATCCCAGGGACGTAATAAACAGAATAAAGAAATCACCAGGATATAAATATGATGCTGAAACTAAAAAGATAATAGAAGATAGTGAATCTACTGAGAAAACAATATTTATGGATATTGATGAACTATGTAAAAGTGCAATTTGTTCAGAAGTTGAACATACAGTTGTAACCAATGTTGAAGATACCAAAAAATCTAAAACAGATATAATATATCAGGAACTGATGGAGGAAAAGTTCTTGGAATTAAATAAGTATATAAGGCTCAATCGATATCTAAATACAATATCTATAGACAAGACAGCATTGATAGCTAACGGGTATCAAATATCTATTTACTAGCCACTTAGTGGTCAGTTTTAAGTGTTAATATTTAAAACCAAGTGGTCAAGTTTATGTGTAAAACAATAAAAAGGCCACTTGGAAATAATGCAGTTTAGGATATATGCTTACTGGTCAATTTTAATCGTAAAAAGTGGTCAATTTTACTTGACATTCAATAACCTATACATACTGGATATTTAACACCTTCTTCTGGGTCAAGTACCTTCTCAACAACAATGTCATGCCTCCAGTCATCACCAAAATCGTAAACATATCTGAATTTATCCTTGGGTGCAAAGTTCATACTGCTTAACTTTACCCTTTTTGCGCTTTTTAATTCATATCTGTCGTAAAAATCCCAGTCATCACCTTTTTCCCCAATAATCATATCTCCTAGGGTGAACTCATAAAGGTGGGATTCAAACCATCCCATCGCATACTGGATTATCCTGTGGAGTTTATAAAACGTGATATCATCTTTAACCAATATCCTCCTCCAGACAGGAGGCTTTACGTCTTTTAATGTTATTTTCAACTGAAGAATTTTCATACCCTCACGTCTCCTTTTACTTTTATTTAT
>JAAYMO010000286.1 GCA_012521375.1 Clostridiales bacterium | reverse complement strand
TTGCCTCCAAGATTTTGTATCAAATTTGGAGAGGCTGAATAAAGACTTTCAAGTGGATTTTGTTGTAAGCATGAGCAGAAATCCCAATAATGTCCCTGATTTTCTTAAAGCCTACGTATAAAAATTATGAGAGCTTAAATTTGAAAAAATTTTGATTAATTTAGTCGAGAAAATAACAGACTTTTAGCCATACTATAACAGTATGGTTATTGGTCTGTGTTTGTTTTTTTGCTGAAAAGTGAGTGAAGCTATGATATAATTATGAAAGACTGTATTTGGGTGAACAATACAATGATGAACAAAATAGCATATGTTGTAATGAATATGGATTGAGTTGTTATGTTTGGATATATAGTACCCGATAAGGGCGAGATGAAAATAAAAGAATATGAATTATTCAGGGCTTATTATTGTGGGGTATGCAAGTCAATGGGAAAGAGTTTGGGCCCTTTGTGCAGATTTGGGCTCAATTATGACTCGGTTTTTTTAGGTCTTTTTTTATCTTCTCTCAATAATGAAACTGTAGATTTAAAAAAGGAAAACTGTATTGCAAATCCATTTAAGAAAAAATGGGTGGTTAAGAATAGTAAAAGTTTAGATTTTTCTGCCGATATAAATATTTTATTGACTTATTATAAGCTTTTGGATGATTGGAAAGACGATAGAAGTTTTTTAGCAAGATTTGCCCAGATTATAATAAGTCCCGGGTTTAAAAAGGCTTTAATGAGAAATAAAGAAGCTCAACAGCATATAAAAATTTCACTAGAGCAACTTCAAATTATAGAAGAAAGAAAATGTGAATCAATGGATGAAGCTGCAGACCCTTTTGGGCAGATGATAAAAGTTATTTTACGAATAGGTTGTCAAGAGGAAAACTATAAAAAAAATAAAGCCATAGAATGGCTGGGTTATAATATTGGAAAATGGATATATATCATAGATGCTTTTGATGATATTGAAAAAGATATAAAGAAAAAGAACTATAACCCGCTTTTATTTCAGTTTAAATATAACAATGAAGAAGTTGAAGAATTTAAGGATAGAATTAAAGAGGAGATTAAATTCAATCTGATCCATACATTGGCTCAGGCTGCTTCAGCCTTTGAGCTTTTAGATTTGAAAAATAAGAACATAATCGAAAATATTCTATATTTAGGAATGGAGAAAAAAACAAAAACCGTTTTGGAAGGAAGGAGCTGCAACAAGGATGAGAAACCCCTATGAGGTTTTAGGCGTCAGAGAAGGCGCATCTGTGGATGAGATAAAACGAGCATATAAGGAATTGGTTAGAAAATATCATCCAGATCAATATAGGAATAATCCACTTTCTGAATTGGCGGAAGAGAAGTTAAAGGAAATAAATCAAGCATATGATTATCTGATGAAACAGCATGAACAGAAGAACACAGGATATAGTAGCCAAAACAGTTCTTACGGAAAAAGTAACAGTTATGGAAGCAACACTACTTTATATTCCCAGATAAGAATGAATATAATGAGTGGAAATATTCAAGCTGCTGAAGCTTTACTCAATAGAGTGACCGTTAAGGATGCAGAATGGCATTATCTCAGGGGGCTTATATTCATGAGGAAAGGTTGGTATAATGAAGCAGTAAATAGCATAAGTATTGCTGTAAATATGGATCCTTCAAATATGGAATATAGAGACGCATTAAACAGGATAGCTTATGCTAACAACAGATATCAAACTTATGGCTATGACAGGAGATATAGTGCTGGAGGTATGGATCTGTGTACAATGTGCCAATGCCTTATTTGTTCTGATTGTTGTTGCGAGTGTATGGGCGGAGACTTGATTAGGTGTATATAGCAAGGTGGTGTTACATTGGCAAAAAAAGTAGCCTATGGTGGAATTTTAACAGCTTTAAGCCTCGTAATATTGTACTTGGCTTTTTGTTTGCCTTCCATGAAAATAACCATGTATTTTTTGGCAAGTATAGTACCAGGGCTTATGCTTGTTGAAATGGGAGTGAATCAGGCTTGGATTCTATACGGTGCTACATGCTTATTAGCTATAACACTATTGGGCAATCCTGCCAGTGCCATTCCCTATATATTTATATTCGGACTTTATCCTATAATTAAATACTATATTGAAAAAATCCGAAGGATGGATATCGAGATATTTCTTAAACTGTTGTTCTTAAATGGTACGACAGCGCTGATATATTTTATATGGAAAAACTTATTTATGGTTAATATTGTAATTAATATTCCGGTAATATGGGGTATTATTGGTATCCAACCTGTTTTTGTATTCTATGACTACATATTTACCAGAGTTATTTTTTATTATTGCGATAATATCAGTATAAAATGGAGGAAGAATTTATAATGCTGGATACTATATTATTTGATTTAGATGGAACTTTGTTAGGGATGGATTTAAAAGAATTCGAAAAAAGATATTTTTATCTATTGGGGGAAAAATTCAGAGAACATTGTTCTCCAGAAGAATTGTATAAAATAATCTGGGAGTCTACAATCTATATGATTAAAAATTCCGATGGCATAAGATTAAATAAAGAGATTTTTTTTGAGAGATTCAACCAACTTATAAAGGAAGAACATAAGGATATATTTATAAATGGATTTGATGAATTCTATGATAAGGAATTTGATTTGATAAAAGAATGTACATACAGAATGGAAAATATGGTCAATG
Source organism: Clostridiales bacterium (assembly GCA_012521375.1). Taxonomy (GTDB): domain Bacteria; phylum Bacillota; class Clostridia; order Lutisporales; family Lutisporaceae; genus Lutispora. Next base: position 625 of record JAAYMO010000286.1, on the reverse strand, counting down.
CAGTAAATATACTAAAGGAGAAAGGATACGACATAATTATTGCTACTAATCCTTTATTTCCTAAAGTAGCTATAAACAAGAGGATTATGTGGTCAGGACTTTCATTAGAGAATTTCAGTTATATAACTAATTTTGAAATATGCCGCTACTGTAAGCCTAATCCAAAGTTTTATAAAGATATTTTGGAAATAAACAAAAAAAGGCCGGAAAAGTGTTTGATGGTAGGTAACGATATGCTAGAGGATTTGGTTGCTAAAGAGCTAGGCATAACCACATATCTTGTTACTGATTGTATAATAGAAAGGGACAGCCCTTATGCTCCTGATTATACCTCAGATAGCGCAGGATTTTTGCAATATGTAGACTCTTTGCCTAGTATTATATGAAATCGCTACTGTAGAAGCTACATTTGTCTGCATATTAGATATGTACTTCAGATATAAGAGTTCGCTTTGGCATTTCTATAGCTTGAACTGACAAAAAACCTAACGGCATCCAAAGGACATCCTTGTCCAGGATGCCTAGGCTGGCCTCCGTGCCAGCCTTACGGTTTTTTTGTTCGTTCTTCGCTAAGAACTGCTAACAAAACTTACAATATATCTTAAGCATATATCTAACATATACA
>JAAYMO010000285.1 GCA_012521375.1 Clostridiales bacterium | reverse complement strand
TAAAAGAAAGGAAGAATTGCTATGGAAATGATGACAAAAAAAGAAAGGGTAATGGCAGCCATAAAAAAACAGGATGTTGATAGAGTGCCCTTCGGTATGTGGTACCATGTACCTCATGTAGATCAGGATCCTGTTGAATTGGCTGAAATTCAGATACAACAAGCTCATTGCTATGATTTAGACTTTATTAAGCTCATGCACTTTGGAAATTATGGTGCCCATGACTATGGGCTAAGCTGTACTTTTTACTGCACTAAAGACAAGCCTGTATTTGAAAGAAAGTTTGCTATTGATGATCCAAAGGAGTGGATGGAATTAGAACCTCTCCCTGGTCACTTTGGCAATCACGGGAAATATGTATTGTTAGCCAGACAAGTCAAAAAGCAGCTTAAGGGTGAAGAAATACCATTTATTCAGACTATTTTTAGCCCTTTGACTACAGCTAAAAAGCTGGCTGGACCAAAAGTTTTTGAGCATATGAGATCTCATCCTGAATATTTGCATCAAGCGTTGGCTGCAATAACAGAAACAACTATAAACTTTGTTAAGTTGAATATTGAAGAAGGTGTAGACGGATTCTTCTTTGCAACCCAGTGCGCCAACAAAGAATGGGTTACCGAAGATGAATATGAAGAATTTGGAGTCAAATATGATTTACAAGTTATAGATTCATATAAGGATATAACCTATTTCAATGTTCTTCATATACATGGCGACAATACAATGTTTGAAAAACTTGCTACTAAATATCCTTGTAATTGTATAAATTGGCACGATAGATGGGTAAAGCCGACTATGGCCGAAGCCAGAAAAATAAGCGATAAATGTTTTTTAGGTGGTATCAATGAAAAATGGTTGGCAACTGCTAAGGCAGAAGAAGTACGAGATCACATAAGAGAAGCTGTTATGGAAGCTGGCCGTTTAGGCTTGATGATTACACCTGGCTGTGTAGCTGAGTTGAGCACACCAGAAGTAAACTTCTATGCCGCGAGAATAGCTGTTGAAGGCCTATAAGTAGTATAAGAGAATAATATTTTGATTCCCCAATAGCATGCATTATTTATGAGTGTTTTAAACAACATTCTGCCATTGGGGAAAACTTTTAATCTAATAAGGATAATTAATATTAAAGTGAGAAAAGGAGTTGGTAGTCCCGTGGACGGTGGCAGTTCGACGCTGTTTATTTTATTATTCTTATTTTTAGCGGGTGCAGCTTATTGTGCATCTTCAGAGATTTCTTTTGCATCCGTAAGCAGAATTCGGCTAAAAAGTTATGCTGACAATGGGGACAAGCGAGCCATAAATGCAATGTACATCACTGATAATTTTAACAAAGCATTGACAACATTGCTTATAGGTAACAATATTACTCATATTGCATTTGCTTCAGTGGCAACCTTGATTTCAACTAGATTATGGGGTGTACAATCTGTTAAGTATACAACTATTGTTTCTACTTTTGTAGTATTTCTGTTCAGTGAAATGATTCCTAAAAGCTATGGAAAAGAAAACAACACAAAGATTGCCCTTGCAGTTTCAGGTTCGCTGCGAGCATTGATGAAAATACTTACACCGGTAGCTTATTTCTTTACATTAATAAGCAATGGTGTTTCTAAGTTATTCCCTGCGAGAGATGACGAACCTTTCATAACTGAGGAGGAGCTATATGATATCATTGAAACAGCCAATGAAGAAGGCGTCTTAGACGAAGATCAACAGGAGCTAGTTCATTCTGCACTGGATTTTGATGATATAACAGTCGGTGATATCTTTACTGCTAAGAAGGATATTATAGCATTGGATATAAGTTCCTCACAAGAAGAAATTCTAGAGATAATAAAAAAATACAAATATTCCCGTATACCGGTATATAAAGATAATATAGACAATATTATCGGTATTCTTCCAGTTAGAAAATTTTTAAAAGCATACATCAAGAATGAAGCAATCGAACTTAAGGATATACTTCTAAAACCACATTATACAAGGTGTAATATGCCAATCGATGATATGCTCAAAGAAATGAGCAGTAAGAAATTTCACATATCCATAGTCATCGATGGCGAAGGCAAAACCCTAGGTATTGTTACTTTAGAAGATATTTTAGAGGAGCTAGTTGGGGAGATATGGGATGAAGATGATATAGTTAACATATAATGAACGAAACAGCGCAAGGACAATTGGTGACTAGGAAACATTCATTGAAAAACTACAAATAGGAACAGGAGTTGGTTTATTTATATGGATATTTCGCCTTATATAGGCATTGTTATATGCTTAGCTTTTTCTGCATTTTTCTCCGGGTCGGAAATAGCCTACGCTTCTGCTAACAAAGTTAGGCTAAAAATAGCCGCGGAGACAGGTAATAAGAGAGCAAAAATAGCTCATTATATATCTGAACACTTTGATGATGCACTGACTACAATACTTATCGGAAATAACCTAGTTAATATAGCTGCATCTTCTATTTCTACTGTAATAGCCATTAGTCTTATGGGAGAGTCAGGAACTATAGTTGCTACTATAGTTATGACAATAATTATTCTTACCTTAGGTGAGATAACACCAAAGATAATAGCTAAACAACAATGTGATAAATTTGTTTTGCTGGTATCTTATCCACTACGGTTTTTGATGTATGTATTAAAGCCGATTATAGTTGTTGTTGTTGGCTTTGTGAATTTGATTTCAAAACTATGGAAAAGTGATAATATCAATGAGCCTTCGGTTACAGAAGAAGAGTTGGTTTCAATAATTGAAAGTGTCGAAGAAGAAGGTGTTATAGACAGGGAAAGAAGTGATCTGTTGCAGTCAGCTTTGGAATTCTCTGATATAACAGTTGGGGAAATCCTTACTCCTCGAACAGATATGGTAGCCATTGATATAAATGATAGCATGGATGCTATTATAGAAACAGCTTTAGAGTCGCCCTATTCAAGAATACCTGTCTATGAAGACAGTATAGACAATATAATAGGTATTCTGCATCTGGGAAGATTTTTAAGAAAGCTGGCTGATAATAAAGAAATAGACATAAGATCTATATTGATAGATGCACGATTTGTTCACAAGACAATGAAGCTTCCAGATCTTTTTGATGAGCTGAAAAATCGTAGACTGCAGATGGCCATTGTAACAGATGAATATGGAGGAACCATGGGTTGCATAACCATGGAGGATATTCTTGAGGAACTGGTAGGAGATATCTGGGATGAAGCAGATGAGATTGTCAACGAATTCAGAATTACTGGCGAAAATACCTATGAGGTCAGTGGAGACTTATCCCTCCGTGATTTCTTTGATTATGTAGATATAGATGACCGTGATTTTGAAAGTGATTATAGCACTGTAGGTGGCTGGGCTATTGAGATGATTGATGACTTACCAAGCATAGGTGATACTTTTAAATATAAAAATTTAACCATCAGAGTCATTGCGCTGGATGGTTTACGTGTGACAAAGCTTTCGGTATTTGTTGCATAAGAAAAAGGCAAACAATGTTGTTAAACAATTTATATATATAATATAATAGGAGGAATTATCAATGAAACCTATAGAAAGAGTTGAAGCATTATTAGCTGGAAAGAAGCTGGATATACCTGCTATGAATCTATGGAAGCACTTTCCCCCATATGATGAAGATCCAAAGGAACTTGT
>JAAYMO010000034.1 GCA_012521375.1 Clostridiales bacterium | reverse complement strand
CTGCAAGTGAAGCTGTTATACAAGCATACCTTGCTGTAAATGGAGTTGTTATATCCAATTATGATGGTATTGTAGGTGATGATGTAGAAGCTACCATTAGGAATCTGGGAGTACTGTCCAGCGAAGGTATGAAAGATATGGATGGAGCTATCCTTAGAATTATGACGAAAAAAACTTCTTCAGTTAATTAATAAAACCTTATCTAGACTTAACATTAATCTAAACCGTACAAAACTTAAGTCAAGCTGTTTCAGCATCTTATAAGCAGTTTAACCAATTTTATACCCCCCTGAAATTAGTAATACATTATACTAACCTATTAAACTGGAGGAAATCCTATTACCGTAAATGTTTTTCTTTTAGCTCATCTATTGAAATAATAGATATTATGCTTGATAAACAAGCATAAAAATAGACCTCCAAATGAAAAGACCTCTAGAAGAGAGGTCTTTTCGATACCTGTAAACAACCCATCACTATATCTTGCATTATATCAATGATAGAAATCACTCCTGATAATGCCTTCTGAACAATTACATTCTACGGTCTGATTTATATAAATAGAGGGAAGAGGTTTTTGACCCTTCCCTTTATTCTTTCCAATAAAAATTATACTCTAAGTTCCTTCCTTTTCTTCCAATTTCCCAATATTGTTTTATGTTCTTCCTTATTCATAGGATCCACATGAACTCTTACTTCATGTACCTTATCTAAAGCTCCAAATACATTACTCCTTGCAATATCGCATATGTCATGAGCTTCAGCGATACTTATATTTCTATCTACGCATATATCGAAGTCTACCAGATAAAAGGGACCGCTCTGCCTGACACGAATATCATGCACATCTCTAACTCCATGGGTATTTATAACTACTTCCTTTATTTTGCATAGTATCTCTTGTTCAACAGATTTGTCCATAATCTGGTTTATTGCATCCTTGATTATGTCATAGCCCATTTTTAATATGAATAAAGCTACTAATCCACCAGCAATAGGATCCATTATTGGGTATCCAAGAATTGCCCCTCCAATACCTATAAATGTTGCAATGGATGAGAATGCATCTGATCGATGATCCATAGCATTGGCTATAGTTGATGGGCTGTTTATTCTTTTTCCAACTTTATATGTGAGTCTATACATAGCCTCTTTTGAAACTATTGAAATTACTGCTGCATATAGTGCTACAATTCCCGGTGTCTGCGTAGAACCGCTACTTATTGTTCCATAAGCTGTCTTTATTATCCCAAAGCCTGCTGCCACCAGCATTAATCCTACTATTGCAGAAGAAATGGCTTCAGCTTTACCATGACCATAGGGATGGTCTTCGTCTGCAGGCTTTTTTGCAATCTTCAGACTTATATATACCACAGCTGATGCCGCAATATCTGATGCAGAATGCATTGCATCAGCCACCATGGCACTGCTTCCCCCCACAATACCTGCAAAGGCTTTAAATGCTGTAAGTATAATGTTGCCTACTATGCCGATTACAGCCCATCTCTCAGCAGTTTTGAAATCCTCTGTATGTTTATCTATATCCTGTAATTCACTGTTTTGAAGCTCCTGTGTTTTTTTCTTGTCTTGATTGATCAATATTTAATCTCCTTTCTCATTTAAATAGGAACATTTATCATTTACCCATAAATAGCAAAATTGTATAGGAGATTAATTCTCCTATACAATTTATTAAGTCAGTTTAATTGCTATATATAATATGATTCTTAAGATATTATTGTCTAACTTTCTTAAGAAGTTCTTTAGCAACTTCGAATCTATCTTCGTTTACATATAGAGGTACACAGCATCCTGGTCCATATATGAGTCTCTTGTCTTCAACTTGATCCATTGCATCCTG
>JAAYMO010000284.1 GCA_012521375.1 Clostridiales bacterium | reverse complement strand
GGACTGAATTCACCTCATTGGAAAGAAGATGTTCGAGTTAGTATTGCCGGCGGCGCAGATGGCATAAGAATTCCCAAATGTGAAAGTGCAAAAGATGTGCAAATTGTAGAAGAAGCCATAGAAAAAGCAGAAGAGGAATTTAAAGTACCAAAAGGTCGCACCCTTATTATGGCTGCCTTAGAAACACCTAAAGCTATTCTGAATGCCTATGAAATATGCACAGCATCACCAAGAATGTTTGGAATAGCCATTTCAGGTGGCGATTTAAGAAGATGTATGCAGGTAACACAAACCCCTGAGGGTATAGAACTGTTTGTTGCTCGAGGACAGACAGTGCTTGCTGCCAGAGCTGCCGGAGTTCAGTGTTTTGACACGGTGTATACGGATATGGATGATATGGAAGGATTCAAGAATGAAGTAATCATGGTTAAAAAAATGGGTTTTGACGGAAAGTCCTTGATTCATCCAAAGCAGATTAAAATTGTACATGATATTTATAAGCCTACACAAAAAGAAATACATGATGCTGAAAGAATAGTCCGAGCTTATCGTGAGAAGAGCGAAAAAGGCGAGGGTGTGTTCACTGTAGACAATAAAATGATAGATGTTGCCTTTTTACCCAGTGCAGAAAGAATAATTGCCTTGGCAAAAGCCTGTGGCATATACGAGGGGGATTTGTAAATGAAAAACTTTGTTGGAAGAGAAATCCCTGACGAATTGCTGGTAAATGGGAAGGAAGTATTTCACGGTATAAATTATAGAGATGGTCAGTATTTTAAAAAAGCTTCTCCAAAGGTAAGAATTTATGAAAAACCTGTAGAAAGCAAGGTAGTGGGCAGCATTCGTGAGGCCATATTAAAATGCAATATGCGTGATGGCATGACAGTTTCATTCCACCATCATTTCCGGGATGGAGACTATGTAGTAAATATGGTGATGAAAGAAATAGTGGATTTAGGCTTAAAAGATATTACAATTGCCGCTTCCAGTCTGGGTTCTGCCCATGATCCGGTGGCTGAATTCATAAAGATGGGTATTGTCACTGGTATCCAGACCAGTGGTATTAGAGGAAAAGTGGGAGAAGCAGTATCAAAAGGTTATCTTAAGACACCTGCTATTATTCGAAGTCATGGAGGTAGAGTTCGCGCCATCGAGGAAGGTGATGTCCATATAGATGTTGCGTTTATCGGTGCACCTACCAGCGATGAATATGGTAATGCAAGAGGTAAGGGCGGCAAAAATGATTGTGGTGTGCTTTCTTACTCTATGGTAGATGCTAAATATGCAGATAAAGTAGTGATAATAACGGATACACTAGTGCCTTTCCCCAATTTCCCTCCAAGCATTGAAGCCATAGATGTAGATTATGTAGTTGTAGTTGATGAAATCGGTGATGCAAGCAAAATTGCAAGTAAAGCTACAAGGTTTACAAATGATCCAAGGGATTTATTTATGGCTGAAATATGCGCAAAAGTTATTGCTGCAACTCCGTACTTTAAAGATGGGTTTAGTTTTCAAACAGGAGCTGGAGGCCCATCACTGGCGGTCAGCAGATTTCTTGAACCGCTAATGCAGAAATGGGGAATAAAAATGCGTTGGGCTATCGGCGGTATTACTGCCCCTATAGTTGAACTGATGGAAAAAGGTTCGGTGGACATGATCATAGATGCTCAGGATTTTGATATGCGGGCGGTAGAATCAGTTAATACTAATCCAAATCATTATGAAATCTCAACATCTCAGTACGCTAACCCTGCTAATAAAGGTGCTTTTGTAAATAAGTTAGATTTTGTTGTGCTTGCTGCTCTTGAGGTGGATACAGATTTTAATGTAAATGTAATCACCGGTTCAGACGGAATTCTAAGGGGTGCGCCGGGAGGGCATCCTGATGCAGCTGCAGGAGCAAAATGCTGTATTGTGGTGACACCTTTGATACGAGGCCGTATTGCTTCCATCTGTGAAAGAGTCGTTACAGTTACAACTCCGGGGCAATGCATAGATGTGGTAGTAACGGATCATGGAATCGCCGTAAACCCATTGAGAAAAGATATAATGGCCTGGCTTGATGATGCAGGAATGCCTCATGTATCTATCAATGAACTGAAGGAAAAGGCATACAGTATTGTGAGAAAACCGGAGAAATTACAGTGGGAGGACAAAGTTGTTGCAATAATAGAGGCTAGGGACGGAACAATTCTGGATGTGGTACGTCAGATAAAACCATATTCATTTGAATGAGGTGGGCTATGAGCAGATATAGTATTTTGCAAATTCATCCATCAGATATTAGGCTTAGGAAAGAATGGGAAGAATTACTGCATAGAGAAGGCATTGAAAAGGATCTCAATATTGATTATACAATTGGTCTTGTAGATGATAAACATAGATTGTTAGCAACAGGTTCATGTTTCAGAAATTCTTTGCGTTGTCTTGCTGTAGATTCAAGACACCAGGGTACAGGACTGCTTGCACAAATCGTTACTGCTTTAGTGGATTATCAATATGAACGTGGAAATACACATTTATTTCTATATACAAGTTGCGATAAGGTCCACATTTTCAATGAACTGGGCTTTCATGAAATTGCAAGGGTTGAAGACAAGGCTGTATTTATGGAAAACAGGAAAGATGGATTCATTTCCTATATTAAAGGATTGGTAAATGGGTTTGGCGTGCAAGGGGCTATTGTCATGAATGCTAATCCCTTTACCCTAGGACATCGCTGGTTGGTGGAGCAAGCTTGTAAAGAAAATGACTATGTACATCTTTTCATTGTTTCTGAAGATATTTCTCAATTTCCCTTTGCCATAAGGGAAAGGCTAGTGAGAGAAGGGACTTCGGATTTAGGAAAAATAATATATCATACCACGAGTAGTTACATGGTTTCTACGTCAACTTTTCCTTCATATTTCCTGAAAGAACCTGATACTTATGTTGAGGTGCAGGCCTTGCTAGATGCCCAGATTTTCGTAAAGATTGCAAAAGTGTTGGATATTTCCACTCGTTATGTAGGTGAAGAACCTATAAGTGTTGTGACTAATATCTATAATAGTATACTAAAAAAGGTTCTTCCAATCCAAGGAGTTACATGCAAAGAGATACCACGTCTTGAAGCTTTGGGTCAGGTTATAAGTGCGTCCAGAGTGAGAGAGCTTCTTGCCCGAAAAGATTATGATACTATAAAGAACCTTGTGCCTGAAAGCACATATAAATATTTGCTGACTCTAGATAATTGAGGTGATACGGATAAAATAGACAGCTTCCCAAAATAATTTTCATTATCATGGGAAGCGTTTTTGTTTAGCGTATTATCTCTTTTCAGCAGCTTCTGCATCTGCCTTTGTTTTATGAACTGTGCCCCATGGGTGTTGAGGTGGTGCATATATAGAATAAAGTTTTATAGGTTTATTCCCAGTATTTATTAAGTTATGCCATTTACCAGCGGGTATTATGAATATAAAGTCATCTGCCACTCTCGCTTCAAAATCCAATTTGTCTTTTCTATCTCCCATTTTTATAATTCCTTGACCTTCTTCAATTCGTATAAATTGATCTAAATAAGGGTGAATTTCTAAACCTATGTCTCCTCCAACATCTATGCTCATCAAGGTAAGCTGCAAGTGTTTACCTGTCCATAAAGCAGTACGGAAGTTCTTGTTTTCCTTAGTAGCCTCTTCAATATTTATGGCAAAAGGTTTGGGTCCATAATCTTTTAGTTTAGTGTGGCTATAACTGTCTTTTTTCCCTGTATAGTTAATGTATACATTATTGTAATCTTCAGCATAGTTTTCCCACTCTTTATACTCTTCGTCATAATCATCCCATAGATGTTGATTGTAGAAGTAATGATTAGACCAATATGGACACATATT
>JAAYMO010000283.1 GCA_012521375.1 Clostridiales bacterium | reverse complement strand
TTAAGATATAAGAAAGGAAATATGCCTTTGGAATGCGGTGGGAAAAGTGAATACGACAATGGTAATGGGTCTCTAATGAGAATACTTCCAGTTTTATATTACTTGCAGTCTATCTATGGGACGGATTTTCAGGAAATAGATGAAGCATATAATATTATTCATAACGTATCTTCTTTAACTCATGGACATAAACGAAGTCTAATGGCTTGTGCCATATATATATCTATTGCCTCCCAGTTGCTTGGTAATACGGATTTAAAACTAGCAGTTAGATTAGGTATAGATAGAGCTTTGGAATATTATAGAATGCAACATGAATTCCAATCTGAGGTGAAATATTTTTATCGTTTGGAAAGCAATAATTTTAAGGAATTGCCAGTAGATGACATAAAAAGTGATGGTTATGTTGTAAGCACTTTAGAAGCTGCTATTTGGTGTTTATTAAATACTGATGACTATAAATCTTGTGTCTTAAAAGCCATTAACTTAGGAAGTGACACTGACACAGTGGGAGCAGTGGCTGGAGGTTTGGCAGGTATAAAATATGGATATGAAGCTATACCAAATGAATGGAAGAGAAAAATGGCAAAGAGAGACTTTATTGAGAATTTATGTAAGGAATTATACTTAAAATTAACCCGTAATTCTGTAGATAAACTATTATCTTATATCCCATATTTTGAAACTGTTACAGCTGATAGAGTCTGCCAAAGGGTTGGAGGAGAAAAAATAGGAGAAAATAGGTATGTTGCAGGTTATCTAGTATATGATGAAAAGTTATTAGAATTTGTGGATACATTTTATAAAAGTAATTTAATAGTATACGATTATATGAATGTGATAGATAGAAATAATCTTGAAAATACGGAACAGATAAATAGAGCAATCGATACAGCAGATATTGAATTGCTTAAAGCAATACTAACGGGATATATAAGACAAGAGAGGTTTGGTGATGGTCTTTGGGAAGATGCAGTTAGAGATTAGATATTTCTAAGAATTCTAAATAGAATAAATAAAATTTTACAGTCTGTTTGATGTCTAAGAATTAAAGTCCGGAAAGTCTTGAAAATACGGGAAAAAATATAATGTTAATAAATGAGTTCTTATTCCCCTAGATGGTGAGCTTAGGGGAATTTTTATTAGATAAAACCAAAAAAATTGGTGGAAAAGGTATTATTAATTATTGTGACGGTACATATTTTGAACTTTGTATACTTAAATATACAAAAAAAATAGGACATGGTATAATAACAAGGTGAAATAAATTGAAGAAAAGAGGTGAAAATCATGGTGATGAAACGTAGCGATAAGAATAAACTTCCACAAGCAAACAAACTTTTTACAGACAGGGAAGAACCAAAAAAAGTCTTTTGGAATACCTACCAGATTTTTAAAGAAAACATTCGAAATTCACAGGAAAATGAAATAAAGGTTATAACTTACTATGGGATTGGAGGCATCGGTAAAAGTAGTCTTCTTAAGCAGATTAGGCGTGAACTCCATGAGAGCATCGAAAAGCCTCTTTATATATCAATTGATTTTGCAGAGAATACAGATATGCTTTCAATATTAATAAAAATGCGAAATCTCCTTCAAAATGCTTACGGATTTAATTTTCCCATGTTCGATTTAGCATATTATTCTTATATGGAAAAACAAGGTTACCAAGTTAAAAAAGAAGAAATTCAGAGTTTTGTTTCCAGCAGTCCTATACTAGAATCAATTCTTGAATTTTCATCTGTTTTACCAGGAGTAGGATCTTTAATTGCAATCCTTAAAGGTATTGACGGTTTAAGTGCAGTTATTAGAAATAATTTAGACAACAGAAAGCGTGAACTCAATGAAATAAAGAATGATGAACCTGATATTTTAATTAAGAACATGCCCTACTATCTTGCTTGTGATATAGAGAATAATCTGGACAGACAAGATGAACCATTGATAATCTTTTTAGATACCTATGAAAGTTTAGTTAATGAACTTACAAGCATTGGCAATCCTATGGACAAAGACCTATGGCTTCGTGACGAAAAACGCGGATTAATTGTAAATATACCAAATACAATTTGGATTATAGCAGGTAGAGATAAGTTGAAATGGGAGCAAATCAATCCAGATTGGGAAGGAAGTTTAGATCAACATTTACTTGGAAGCCTATCAGAACGGGATGCTGAAACTTTTTTGCATGAAGCAGGAATATCAGATCAGACATTAATAAAAGAAATCTATCAGTTAACAGGTGGAGTCCCTCTTTATTTAGATATTTGTGTTGACAGATATTATTCAATTGTTGAAAAGGGTAATACACCTTCAATTGAAGATATGGGTTCCAATACCTATGAGCTAATATCGCGTTTTGTTAAATACATGGATGATAGCAAAAAAGCCTTAGTTTACATACTTTCCTGCTTGGAGGATTGGACAGATGACCTGTTGAATGGATTGGTACAAAAATTTTTGCCAGCGCTACCTTTTACAACCATAGCTAATATTAAAAACTTTTCATTTGTTATGACAGAGAATGATAAAACCTATAAAATGCATCAATTGGTTAGAAATATTGTCTATTCTGATTGCGACAAAGATGTTGCAAGCAAGATTAATTCATATGTGAAAGATTATTATTATAAAATTTTAACTGATGGTTTCATA
>JAAYMO010000282.1 GCA_012521375.1 Clostridiales bacterium | reverse complement strand
ATTCTTATATGATCTTCTTCATTTATCATTATGCTTATTAAGCCATCCTCTGATACTAATGCTGCACCTTTAACACTTTTAGCCAAATCGGGACTTATAAGGTGTTTTTCCAACAACACCTGTTTTTCCAAAACAGGCATATTGCTCATATTATAGAGTTTATATGATCTTTTACCATCTTTATTTACTGCTGTTTCTACTTGATTCAACAAATTATAAGCTTCTTCCACACTTAAGTAGGAAGGAAATGGAGTGTTTACAATATTCCTCGCTAGTCTTACCCTGCTGCTTAACACAATCTCATTTTGAGGGCCTTCTTGTGTTATCCATCCACACATCATTCATCCCTCCCATTTTTCTTTTCCAAAGCTCTTATTCTATCTCTCAATTCTGCAGCTTTCTCATATTCTTCATTATTTATAGCATTAGTTAGTTGAAGCTTTAACGATTCAATTTCGCGGGCAATTTTCAGTTTACCGCCTGTCCTTTTGGGTATTTTCCCTGTATGACTTATATTGCCATGAACTCTTCTAAATAAAGGAGTTAGTCTATCCCCAAAGGTTTTGTAGCAATTTCCGCAACCAAACCTGCCGGTTTCTCTAAATTTACTGTATTTCATACCGCAAACAGGACATGAAGGATCCTCCATAAAATCCACCTTAATAGGCAGCGGAGCCCCTGCATTAAGCATGCCTGCCAATAGGTCGTTTATAGAAAATCCCATATTCATATTTAATACCCCTTTAGCTAAGGCACATTGTTCACAAAGGTGCATATTTGTTTTTTTACCATTTTCTATTTTAGTAATATGAACAGTAGCAGGCTTTTTCCCACATTCGTTGCATATCATGATTATCTCCTCCAATACATGAATCATACCAACGCTGAAACTAACATAGCTTTTAACAATGATGCTCTTACTTCATCCCTCAAATCCTTCGGTACAACTGCCAAATTATTATCATCTATTGCTGCCTTTATCATTTTGCCTTCTCTCTCGGTTATAAAATCTTCCTTACACATAAAATCAATAAAGCTATATGCCTTTTCTTTATTTAGATTAGGACCAATTTTCTTTGTAAAAACATAGTTTAAGTACCGATGCTTATCAATATCTAATTTTGAAATCTTAATGCAGCCTCCGCCCCCTCTTCTTGATTCTATATAGTAACCTCTCTCTGTGGTGAATCTAGTGGTCAATACATAATTTATCTGTGAAGGAGCACAATTAAAGTAGTCGGCAAGCTCATTCCTCCCAATTTCAATAGTGCCTTCTGCCTCTTCAATTAAATCATTTATAAACTTTTCAATTAGATCACTAATTCTGGCCATAATTATCACTCTTTCTGACTTTGACTTTCTTTGACTTTAATTCCATTATAGCTATTTACCGCTATAGTTGCAAGTATATTTTGCTTAAATTTTATTATTTAATACAGTTTATAACATTATTTTTCATTAATTATATATCAATTAAATAAAACCCCATGAATTCACATGTTGGTTATGCAAATTCTTGGGGTTTTTTATATTATATTTTTATTTAATTATTTTTTCCTCGCCACAATATAATAATCATTTCCATCATGCCCTCCTTTAGCCGTCCATTGATAATTTTCTCTATCTAGTATGTTAAATATCCCTTCTGCCCTAAAAGAATCTAGGTTGCTCATCTGAATAACTAATTCTTCTCCTTGGCCAATGTCTTTGATTCTTTCTACCACTTTTCTTACATCGTGCAACCCTATAGGATGCTCCAGAGTCATTCTTCTTTGTATCATTTAACGACCTCCTATGACATGATGGTTTTGCTATTAGTTTATGAGAAAAAAATATAATTATGCCTTTAGAAGGTAAATATGCTTTCCTAGTGCAATAAAATACGGTAAATCCATGATTTACCGTATTTATAAATCTATTATTTTATTCTTTTTCCTCTTTTGCGGCTTCAACAACCTTCTGGGCTATTTGAGCAGGCACCTCTTCATATCTTGCAAACTTCATGGTAAAGCTTCCTCTAGCTTGAGTCATAGATCTTAAATCAGTGGCATATTTAAACAACTCTGCTAAAGGAACCTCTGCAGTAACCTTTTGTAGTTTTCCAACAGGTTCCATGCCCAAAACTCTTCCTCTCTTCTTATTCAAGTCACCGATAATATCTCCCATATACTGATCAGGCACTAATACCTCAACAGTGTATATTGGCTCTAAAAGAACGGGATTTGCATCAGCCATTCCTTTCTTATAGGCTAGAGATGCTGCTATTTTGAAAGGCAATTCTGCAGAGTCCACAGGGTGGTATGATCCATCATATAATGTACATCTTACGTTGACTACTGGATATCCTGCCAAAACTCCTTCTTCCATAGCTTCTCTTAAGCCCTTTTCAACAGCAGGTATATACTGTCTTGGTACAACACCGCCTACTATTTTATCTACAAACTCAAATTCTGCACTACCATCCAAAATTGGTTCAAATTCAATCCATACATGTCCATACTGTCCATGACCTCCGGACTGCTTTTTATGCTTTCCTTCAGCCTTTGCAGATTTCTTGATGGTTTCTCTATATGGAACCTTTGGATCATTCAATAATACCTCTACACCAAATTTATTTTGCAGTTTCCTTGTTATAATTTCAAGATGCTGTTCTCCTATTCCAGATATAAGGGTCTGTCTGGTTTCCTGATTTTTCTCGACTTTTAATGTAGGATCTTCTTCCATGAGTCTCTGGAGACCGTTACTTATCTTATCTTCGTCTCCTTTAGATTTTAATTCTATAGCCATTGAGATATTTGGCTCAGGGAATTGGATAGCTCCAAAGATTACTGGATTTTGAGGATCACATAATGTATCTCCTGTAGTTGTATACTGTAGTTTTGCAACTGCGCCAATATCTCCAGCCACAAGCTTTGTCATAGGAATCTGCTTTTTACCTCTTAAGAGGAATAATCCGCTTAATCTTTCCTTTTTCTCTTTATTTGTGTTGTAAACTTCACTGTCTGCAGTAACAAAACCTGACATAACCTTAAATATTGAAATTTTACCGACAAAGGGGTCTGCCACTGTTTTAAACACTTTGATACTTAAAGGAAGATTTGTATCATATTTTCTCGTTTCTTCTTTGTCAGTTTTCAAATCTTTCACCGTATATCCATCAGTTTCAATAGGTGATGGGAAAAAGTTCTCAATTGCATTCATCAAAGCAACTACACCGGAATTCTTTAAGGCAGAACCGCATAAAACCAAAACTGTATCCCCTGTAACAACACCTAGTTTTAATCCTTTGATTATCTCATCTTTAGTCAGTTCTTCACCGCTAAAATATTTTTCCATAAGCTCTTCATCAGTCTGTGCAGCAGCTTCAATTATCATACTTCTGAATTCTTCTATCTGGTCTTCGTAACCTGAAGGGATATCCTTTTCAACTACCTTATTACCTTCATGTAATTTAGCTTTCATATCTATCAGGTCTATTACGCCCTTATAATTAGATTCAGCTCCGATAGGTATGGCTATAGGAACTAATTTATTTCCAAAAACTTCTCTCAATTGCTCATATACTTTAGAGAAGTTTGCATTTTCTCTGTCCATTTTATTGATAAAAAACATTGAGGGTAATCCTTCTTCGCAAACCATATCCCAGGCTTTTTCAGTACCAACTTCAACTCCTGAAACACTGTCAACAGCTATGACAGCTCCATCACAAACATAAAGGCTTGATACCACTTCGCCAACAAAATCAAAGTAACCAGGAGTGTCAACAACATTAATCCTAATGTTATTCCAATCACATGGGCCTATAGCTGCACTGATCGAAATCTTTCTTTTGATTTCTTCAGAATCATAATCTAAAGTAGTAGTACCATCGTCAACTTTACCAAATCTGTCTAAAACTCCCGTGTTAAATAGCATAGCCTCTCCAATGCTTGTTTTCCCAGCACCTGAATGTCCTAATAGGCAAATGTTTCTTAGATTTTCAGTTTTATAATCTTTCATAATGTATTCCCCCTTAAAAGGTTATTTTATCTAATATTACATACTTGACCATATTTTACCCTACAATTTGATTTTAATTAGAGAAATTAAAAAAATAGACCTGTATTTTAATTTTATCTATATACTAAGTAATTGTAAAGTGCAAATTGAAAAACGCCTAGTTGTGGTTACCATATTATATTGACAATACCATAATATAGGGTTAGAATGACACTAACCAAATAATACTAACCAAATAATATAGATTGAGGTGATTCTATGATTAACAGTATGGCAGCAAGTCATGCAATATGGCCTAAGGAAGATGATGCGATTTTTGGCCTTGCGGCAAAAGCACAAGAAGCTGTCAAAAGATATGGAAAGGATAAGGTTATTGATTCTACCCTTGGTGCTTTAATGGATGACAATGGTGATTTAGTCTGCTTCAATACTGTATATGATGAATTAAAATCTATGCCCAATGCAAATATTGCGGCTTATGCTCTTGTAGCAGGACAACCAGACTTTTTGGAAGCTGTACAAGAAGCCTGTTTTAGAGAATACAGACCCGATGCCTATATAAAGGTTGTTGCAACTCCAGGGGGTACCGGTTCAGTAAGACATGCCATATATAATTATACTAACTATGGAGATACAGTATTGGTATCTGATTGGCACTGGAAACCATATGTTACTATTTCTGAAGAATATGGCAGAAAAGTCTCCCATTACAAGCTCCTTAACGATAAAAATCAATTCAATTTAGAATCCTTTAAAGAAAACTTTGAAACATTGCTAGAAAAACAGAAAAGGCTAGTTGCTGTAATAAACAGCCCCGCACATAATCCTACTGGTTATAGCCTGTCTGATGAAGAATGGGATCAAGTAATCGATATTTTAAAAGAAAATGCAAAAAATAAAGAAAATAGAATAATATTGTTTATCGATGTAGCATATATAGACTTTGCAGGACAAGGAAATGAAAGAAGAAAATTCTTCAAAAAGTTTTCCCATCTGCCTGAAAACATATTAGTGATTATAGGATATAGTTTATCAAAAGGCTATACTATGTATGGAATGAGACAAGGTGCAGCTATCGGCATATCATCTAATAAAGATATTGCAGAAGAGTTTTATTATTCCTGTGCTCATTCAAACAGGGCTAATTGGTCTAACTGCAATAGAGGCGCTATGGAAGTCATGGCGAGGATTACAAAAGATCCGGATAAATTTAAAGCCTATGAAGAAGAAAAAGCTATATATAAGACAATGCTCCAAAAAAGAGCAGAATCATTTGTAAAAGCTTCTGAAGAAGTGGGATTGGAAATTCTGCCATATAGAGATGGCTTTTTTATAAGCATACCTTGCAGTAATGCAAAACAAATAAGTGATAAGCTTATGGAAGAAAATCTATTCTTAATCCCATTAAAAATGGGGCTAAGGTTTGCTGTATGTGCTGTAGCTGAAGAAAAATGCAAAATAGCGCCAGCAATGATAAAAAAAGCAATGGATAATATTGAATAATTTGTCTTAATTTGTAGCAAAATAAATAGGATTATGTTATTATTATAAAAACTGTAAAGAGAGGAATATAGATGGACAATATAAATAATAAAATCGCTTTGATAACTGATAGCAGTTGTGACCTTCCTTCAGAAATATTGAGCAAATATTCTATTTTTACCTTACCCTTAAGGGTCATATATGGCAATAAAGAATATAGAGATGGTATAGATATAACACCGCAAGAAATCTATAGTAGAATGCCTGATGAAATACCAAAAACATCCATGGCTTCACCCTCTGATTGTGCAAGCCTGCTACAAAACTTGCAAAATAAAGGTATTAAGAATATATTGTCCATCAATATTTCCGGTGGATTAAGTGGAACATATGATATGGTCAAAATGGTAAGTAAAGATTTTCCAGATCTAAATGTGATAGCAATAGATTCTAAAAGCCTATCTATAGGTCTTGGATTTATGGTTTATGAAGCTGCCAAAATGATATCAGAAGGTTTCGATATAGATTATATTAAAAACAAAGTATTGTCTTTGAGAGATAAAATCAAAATTTTTTATTGCCTGCCAGTACTGGAATACCTAAAAAAGGGTGGGAGAATAAATACTGTAGCAGCCACAATAGGAGATATAATAGATATTAAGCCTATAATATCTATTAACGAAGAAGGTAAATACTATAGCCATGCAAAGGTACGTGGTAGAAAAAGGTCGTTGGACAAACTAGTAGAAATAGCCAAAGAAATTTCTGAAGGCCATACAGTAAGGTTAGCAGTCATGCACGGCAGTGCTGAAAAAGAAGCACAAAAAATAAAAGATACTCTCTCAAAACTGCCTAATGTCAAAGACATTATTTTTGGTCAAATTGGACCTGCTCTTGGAGTTCATACAGGACCAGGTTTAGTTGGTGTGTGTGTTTATATTCAGTAAAAAAAGGTTGTATTGAAACCTTTTGGTTCAGTACAACCTTTTTTTATATTTTTCAATAAAGGAGGATTAAAGTGGAGTACAATATTCTGATTGGAGGAGAAGCTGGCCAAGGCATTGAGACCATAAGCGACATACTTGAGAAAACCCTGAATAATATGGGATATTATGTTTACTCCAGCAAAGATTATATGTCAAGGGTTAAAGGAGGACATAACTTCACCCAGATTCGCTTTGGAAATTCTCCGATACATTCTCATTGGCCATATCTGGACCTTATAATTGCATTGGATGAAAAAACAGTAAATCTCCATCAAGATAGGTTAAAGACTAATGGTTATATATTATGTGACACATCTATAAAAAGCGAGGATACTAAAACCCTAAAAATACCACTTATGAATATGGCAAAATCCTTAGGGAGCCCAAGAATGGTCAATACTGTTGCACTGGGAGCAGTTTATAAATTGTTTGGTCTTTCCTATGACCCGGCTATTGAGCATCTCAATGCAAGGTTTGCAAACAAATTTAGAGAAGAAAATATAAAAGCTCTAAAAGATGGTTATGGGGCTGTTTCCAAAATTTTTACAATGCCACAGCCTTCAGGAGATAAAAACATATTGATAAATGGCAATGAAGCTTGTGCCCTAGGAGCTTTAGCTGCAGGCTGTGCATACTATTCTGCATACCCCATGACCCCATCTACCACCATAATGAGGTTTATGACTCGTTATGCAGAAAAGGCAGGAATACTTGTTGAACAGGCTGAAGATGAAATTGCAGCTATTAATTCAGCTATTGGTGCTTCTTATGCAGGTATAAGAGCTATGATAGGCACATCCGGAGGAGGTTTTTCCTTAATGGTAGAGGCTCTAGGTCTGGCAGGTGTTACTGAAACACCTTTGGTGGTTGCGAATGTACAAAGACCAGGTCCTGCTACAGGGTTATCCACAAGAACAGAACAAAGTGATCTTTTATTCGTAATATCTGCTGCCCAGGGTGAATTTCCAAGGATGGTTATCGCCCTGAGAAACACTGAAGATGCATTTTATCAAACTGCCAGGGCTTTTAATCTGGCAGAAAAGTATCAGATTCCTGTTATAATTCTCAGTGATGAATACCTCTCAGACTGCAAGGTCACAACAAAACCCTATGATTTTGATAAGATCACCATCGAAAGATACTTGGCAGAAAAACCGGAATATAAGGGAATGTTTAAAAGATATGAAGTGACATCTGATGGCATATCTCCTAGAATATTTCCTTCCCAATATGAAAATGTGTATGTGCTGGCAGACAGCCATGAACATGATGAGTATGGTCATATTTCAGAAGATATCGATATCAGGAATAATATGGTACGAAAAAGAATGAAAAAAATGGAGCGTCTAAGGGAAGAACTTATAGAGCCGGATTATTTTGGTTCAGAAAAACCTGAATTGCTGCTCATAGGATGGGGTTCAACTTATGGCCCGCTGTATGAAGCCATTAAATTGCTTGAAAAAGATGGTTTTGAAGCAGGAGCCCTTGTATTTGGTGATATCTGGCCTCTACCTCAAAAAAGACTATTGCATTATTGCGATAAAGCAAAAAAAATAATAAATGTAGAGCAAAATTACACCGGTCAATTGGCATCCTTAATAACTCAACAGACAGGTATAAGATGCCATGGAAGTATACTGAAATATGATGGAAGGCAGATGGATTCTTACTTTATATACAAAGCAGTAAAGGAAGGTGACTATTGATGAAAAACAATCCCTTTCACTATGATTGTGAGATATCCTGGTGCCCCGGCTGCGGTAATTTCGGCATAATAGAGGCACTAAAAGAAACCCTGGAAGAACTGGGCTTAAAGCCACATGAAACGGCAGCCATATCAGGCATAGGCCAGGCAGCAAAACTACCTCATTACATCATTTCCAACGGTTTTAACGGTCTTCACGGCAGGGCTTTGCCTGTTGCGATGGGGGTTAAAATAGCCAATAAGGATCTTACAGTATTTGTTAACTCAGGAGATGGAGATTCCTATGGAGAAGGAGGCAACCACCTGATACACAATATAAGAAGGAATATTGATATAACTCATTTTGTACACAATAACCAGATATATGGCCTTACTAAAGGCCAAGGTTCACCCACCACAGCACTGAATCAGGTGACTACCTTACAATTTGATGGTGTTAAATCCTCACCCTTCAATCCATTGGCCTTTGCAATAAGCCAAGATTGCTCCTTTGTAGCCAGAACCTTTTCTGGGGACAAGGTGCATATGAAAGCTATGATGAAGGCAGCTATAGAAAATAAAGGCTATTCCTTGTTGGATATACTGCAGCCCTGTGTGACCTTTAACAAAATTAACACATATAAATGGTACAAAGAACGGGTATACTATTTAGATGATAAATATAATCCCTATGATAAAGAAGAAGCATTCAAAAAGGCATTGGAATGGGGAGATTCTATACCGATAGGAATTTTATACAAATCGGACAAACCAAGTTTTATAGATCGCTTCCATCATCTAAAGGAAGCAGAACCTTTAGTAAAAAGAAATTGGTCTCCTAAAGATGCAAAATCATTTATGGATGAATTTTATTGATGAAGAAAGAGCGGGAATCCCGCTCTTTCTTGTTCTATATTCTATTCTGCCTCAGCCATCTTTTTATAAGTTTCATATCTTTCTTTAGCTACTTCTTCAGCTTTTGCAAACAATTCTTCTGCTATTTCCGGGAATGTTGCCGTAAGCGAAGTATATCTAACCTGTCCGTCTAAGAACTCTCTGAAGCTAGCTGTTGGTTCTTTAGAATCCAGTATAAATGGATTTTTGCCTTGCTCTTTTAGTTCTGGATTATATCTATATAGATGCCAATAGCCTGCTTCTACAGCCTGTTTAGCATTAGCTTGGGTGCGTCCCATACCTTCTTTCAGTCCATGGTTAATGCATGGAGCATAAGCTATGATAAGGGATGGTCCATCATATTTCTCTGCCTCTATAAATGCCTTAAGAAGCTGATTCATATTTGCACCCATTGCAACCTGGGCTACATATACATATCCATAAGTAGCTGCAATCATGCCAAGGTCTTTCTTCTTAACCCTCTTACCAGATGCAGCAAATTTTGCAACGGCCCCTATTGGTGTAGCTTTAGAAGACTGTCCACCGGTATTTGAATATACTTCTGTATCCAGAACAAGTACATTTACATTCTCCCCTGATGCCAATACATGGTCTAGCCCGCCAAAGCCAATATCGTAAGCCCATCCATCTCCACCGACAATCCATACAGATTTCTTTATCAGAAAATCTTTCTTATCTGCTATCTCTGCAATTATTTCCTTAGCTCTACTGCAGTTTATGCCTTCTGCATTAAGTAAAGGAATGATCATAGCATAAGCTTTCTTGCTTGCATCAGCATCATTCATGCCATCTATCCAAGCTTTAAATGCTTCTTTATAATTTTCAGGTATATCTAATGTCAATGCCTCTTCCATCAGCTCTGCCAGTCTGGTTCTTATCTGTCTAGTTGCTATAGCCATACCATATCCGTACTCTGCATTGTCTTCAAATAATGAGTTAGCCCACGCAGGACCTTTACCCTCGCCATTGGTGCAATATGGCATAGATGGTGCAGAAGCTCCCCAAATTGAAGAACAACCTGTAGCATTAGCAATCAGCATTCTATCTCCAAACAACTGTGTAAGCAGTTTAACATATGGAGTTTCGCCACATCCTGCACATGCTCCAGAGAATTCTAATAATGGTTGAGCAAACTGACTTCCCTTAATAGTAGTCTTAGCGATAAGATTATCTTTAACAGGAACCTTCATTGCATAATCCCAGTTAGGAATTTGAACCTCTGTCTGAGTTTCAAGGGGTTTCATAACCAAAGCCTTTTCTTTAGCAGGGCAAATATCAGCACAATTACCACAACCTGTACAATCCATTGTGCTTACTTGCATCCTGTAATATAAGCCATTAAGCTCTTTGCCTATAGCTTTCTTGGTTTGGAAACCTTCAGGTGCATTGTTCTTTTCTTCCTCAGTAAGAAGTATTGGTCTTATTGCTGCATGAGGACATACATAAGAACACTGGTTGCACTGTATACACTTGTCTATTTGCCATTCAGGAACTGAAACTGCTATTCCCCTCTTTTCATAAGCAGAGGTGCCCATTGGGAAGTGACCATCTTCTCTTCCAACAAAAGCACTGACAGGCAATGAATCTCCTTCTTGCTTATTCATAGGTATAACAACATCTTTTATAAAGTCTGGAACTTCTATTTCAGCAGCAGCTTCATCGACAGCATCCTTCCATGATGAAGGTACATCTACTTTTACTAGAGCATCGATTCCTCTATCAACTGCTTTATAGTTCATTTCAAGAACTTCTTGGCCTTTCCTTCCGTAACTCTCATCAATAGCCTCTTTCAAATACTTAACAGCATCATCAATAGGAATAACATTAGCCAACTTGAAAAATGCAGATTGCATTATCATATTGATTCTATTTCCTAATCCTATTTCTCGAGCTATTTCTGTAGCATCAATTATATAGAAATTGATATTATTTTCAGCTATATATCTCTTAATGGAAGCAGGAAGTTTTTCATCAAGTTCTTCCTTTTTCCAAATACAGTTCAATACGAAAGTGCCGCCTTTTTTGAGGCCTTTTAGAATATCATATTGATAAACATAAGCCTGATTATGACAAGCAACAAAATCAGCTTCATTTATCAAATACGTAGATTTAATTGGCTTTTTACCAAATCTTAAGTGAGAAATTGTTACGCCACCGGACTTTTTAGAATCATAAGAGAAATAACCTTGGGCGTATAAATCAGTCTTATCACCTATAATTTTAATAGCACTCTTATTTGCCCCTACAGTACCATCAGATCCTAGTCCCCAGAACTTACATCTGATTGTTCCTTCCGGTGCTGTATTAACTTCTTCTTTAACATCAAGTGATGTATATGTTACATCATCAACTATACCTATTGTAAAGCCATTCTTCGGTTTGTCTAATTTTAAATTTTCGAAAACAGCTAATATTTGAGCTGGTGTTGTATCCTTAGAACCTAGTCCGTATCTTCCACCTACAACTAGTGGTGCATTTTCTGTTTCATAAAACAGTGTTTTAACATCCTGGTACAAAGGTTCTCCTAATGAGCCTGGTTCTTTTGTTCTGTCAAGAACAGCAATCTTCTTAACAGTCTTTGGTATAACATTAAAGAAATATTTTGATGAAAATGGTCTGTAAAGATGTACTTTAATTACACCGACTTTTTCACCTTTACTCATTAAGTAGTCAATTGTCTCCTCAATAGTTTCTGTTACAGAACCCATTGCTACAATTATATGCTCTGCTTCTGGATGTCCATAATAAACAAAAGGCTTATATTCTCTTCCTGTCAGTTTGCTTATCTCATCCATGTATTCCGCAACTATATCAGGAACTCTTTCATAAAATGGATTTGAAGCTTCTTTAGCCTGGAAGAATATATCTGGATTCTGAGCTGTTCCTCTCGTTACAGGATGTTCTGGATTCAATGCATTTTTTCTGAATTCATTTACAGCATCATAATCAAGAAGTTTTGCAAATTCATCATATTCTATGACTTCGATCTTTTGAATCTCATGAGAAGTTCTAAATCCATCGAAGAAATGCAAGAATGGCACCCTTCCTTTTATTGCAGCTAAATGTGCAACTCCAGCTAAATCCATCACTTCTTGAACAGAACCCGTTGCTAAGAGACCAAATCCTGTCTGCCTTGTAGCCATAACATCAGAATGATCTCCGAATATAGAAAGAGCATGACCAGCTACAGCACGTGCTGTAACATGAAATACTCCAGGAAGTAGTTCGCCTGCAATTTTATACATATTTGGTATCATTAAAAGCAGCCCTTGTGATGCAGTAAAAGTGCTTGTCAATGCACCTGCTGCTAGTGAACCATGTACAGCACCAGCAGCCCCTGCCTCTGACTGCATTTCAACTACCTTTACCTCTTGACCAAAAATATTTTTTTGGCCATAAGCTGCCCATTCATCAATAAATTCTGCCATAGGCGATGAAGGGGTAATAGGAAAAATTGCAGCTACATCAGTAAAGGCATAGGCCACATACGCTGCAGCAGTATTACCATCCATGGTCTTCATTTTTCTCGCCATCGTGAAACCCCCTAACAAAATAATTTTTTCACATATCCAAGTCCTAGTATATAAAATATTGCATTCAATGTCAATTTGAGTTGTTAAAAAAATTTGTAAGCAATAGAAATATTAAGGAATAGAAGTGTTAGAAAAATATAAGAATAGAAGTAATATACCGCCAACAATATATGTTTTGAATATTCGTACTATTGCAAGAATTCTACCTATTTCTGTCCTGCATATTGATGCGTCTATCCTACATGTTGATGCATAAATATAAATAACAAAACCCTTAACAGTTATAAAAGCTGTTAAGGGCATAATTTTATATAATTATTTTCCAAAATATCTCTCAAGCAGTCCTTTAAATGCCTTTCCATGTCTAGCTTCATCTTTGCACATTTCATGAACAGTATCATGTATTGCATCATAGTTTAGTTCCTTTGCTTTTGTTGCTAGTTCCTTCTTGCCTCTGCAAGCACCATATTCTGCTTCTACTCTCATCTCAAGATTCTTTTTAGTATCAGCAACCACAACTTCTCCTAACAACTCTGCAAACTTAGCAGCATGTTCTGCTTCTTCAAAAGCGATCCTTTTGTAAGCTTCAGCAATTTCCGGAAAACCTTCTCTATCTGCCTGACGACTCATGGCTAAATACATACCTACTTCTGTGCATTCTCCCATAAAATTAGCTCTTAAACCCTCAATAATCTCAGGATCTACATCTTTTGCTACACCAATCCTATGTTCATCTGCCCACTGAAGCTCTCCAGCCTTTTGCTCTATGAATTTTTCCCTGGTTGCTTTACATTGTGGACAAAACTCAGGAGCCTCTTCTCCCTCATAAACATAACCGCATATAGTGCATACATATTTTTTCATATCATAAAAACCTCCTATTATATAATTAATATTTTTACCAAAATTCACTACATGCTGATTATACTATAATGTGTGCAGATATTCTAATTAATCAGCATTGAAAAAAAGCGATTAAACCAATATATGTTATTAATTAATAATTATTCTCCGTTTCTTTACTTTTATCTAATTTTTTAATTCTTAAGTCTAGGTTTAAACAATACTAAATCTATATACAAAATGAATTATGTAATGTAAATATTTAAGAAACATATATGATAGTAAGAATTATTTATTATGAAATATCTACACATCAATTAGAAAAGTAGGACAAACAGTATCCTACTTTTCAATAATTTTAATTATTTTTTGCTTTTTCATATAGCCTATTTACCATTATAGAAGCTTGCTCTACAGTAGTTTGATTAAGTGGCCAAAAATGATTATCACTTCCGGTTATAACACCTATGCTGCTCATATAATTCACAGCATCCAAAGCCCAGTCAGAAACTTGATTCATATCATTGAACTTTATCTCGCTACCCTTTGCAATACTTATATTGGCAGCATCTAAGGTTCTTTTAAGCATTGAAGCAATTTGCTCTCGAGTAACAAACCTTTCAGGATCAAATCTATCAGCACTAACTCCAGAAATAATTCCTATACTATAGGCCTTAATTATGTCGGGATCATCCGTATCTTTAAAAGGATTGTCTTTCAATACAATCTCTTTGTTATTTGTTAACTTTTCATATAATCTTAGGCTCAATTTAGCAAAAGTCTCTCTGTTGATATAAGCATCAAAGGAAAATGCTTTAGCCGCATCAATGAGACCATTCTTATCAGCTGTTGTCAGTCCTTCTAAAGCCCAACCACTTGCATTAACATATTTCTGAGAATCCAATAATAACTTTGTTATACGTTTTAATATCATATCATCTAAATCGACAAAATTGCCGTCTTTATCAATTCCATATTTGCCACGCATAAAACTCATATTATCAATATATTTTGTTGGATAGCCAAAACTAACGCTGTATAATTCTCCATTTTCTCTAATAACCCAACTAGGATCTCTTTTATCTACAGTTTTGACTTCTGTAAGCATCAAATTAGGATGTATGGTTGTGCTCCAGTAATAAAAATCTCCATTTTCTTTGATGGCATAATAGGGTCCTGCTTCTCTAACATTATCCATTAACTTAGTCGGATTTTTTATATATTCCTTTTCTGCAATATTATAACCATCAACAATATTGGAATATAATTAACTATTATAGTTGGTTCCCCATCCCCACAATTCTCCATTCTCTTTAATTACAAAAATATTATCTCCAAACCGCTCAATGCTTTTAACTCCATCTAAAATTTTCTTAGGCTCATGTGCATCATCATCGGTTCCATCTCCCAATAAACCTAAAAAATTTGATCCCCATGCTAATAAATCTCCATTGGTTTTTACAACATAAACTCTGGTAGAAGCTGTAACCACATGCTTCACTTTATCCATTATTTTAACCGGCTCATCTGAATATTTAATTGTGCTATCTAATAAAAGTTGTCCTCTTTTATTAGACCCCCAACCCCATAATTCATTGTTTTCTTTTATAACCATATAAATCTCATCGCTAACTGATACCTGTTTCACGCCGTCCATTATTTTTTCTAATGTATTAGGTCTATTATAATTTCTTGTCCACACCCATAATTCTCCATTATCCTTAACTATGTAAAGACTGCCTCCATATCTATGGGTACTCTTAACATACTCTGACTCTTAGGTTGACCAAATTCTTTAAGTCCCGGCCAATAAACATACCATAATTCCCCATTTTCTCTTAAAAGATGGTCGTCTAATACTTCTTTCCACTTATACCCTTCATCTGTATATACATTTGATACAAACAAGCAACTTAAAATTAAAGATAGAACCAGTATAATACTTAGCTGTCTTTTCATCATCGCTCACTTCCTCCATTAATTATTTTATTGAACTGAAATTAACGGGAAAAAAGAGAATTTAATGGATATACTTTCATATGGTAATTATACAAAAATAGCAGTTTTATGTCAAAATTGCTCATAATTTTCACAAATTTTTTGCATAATATTATTTACAAAAGTCCTTCCTCGGTAATTTATATTGTTTGGTAATTGATATTTGCCAAAATCAGTAGTTTATTTTTTAAAAGAGTATAGTCTCCAATAGTTAGAGACTATACTCGTAAAATGATAAAAAAGATTATTTTTTTAGATTATCAGCTGCATTTAGAAAAACCGCAGTTTCTGCAAATCATACATCCGCCTTCATGCTGAACCTTAGAACCACATTCGGGACAGTATTTTACAGTTGCCCAGTTTATATATTCCTCAACAGTTGCAGAGGTTTCACCTATAGCTACAGTGCTGTGGCTACATTGAGTTGTACATAATGAACAATTGCCTCCGCATCCTAAGCTTCCTTCTTCTATAGCAGTTGTCAATTCTTCAATGGTTTCTACATCCTTTACCTCTACCTGCAAGTTTAATACTTTCTCAAGTGTCCTTCCTATTGCATCTGGACAGGACAATACTTTAAGTCCCTTTTGTCTTAGGGTAGAATGACATCTTATTCCTCTCAACTGTTCGATTATTTCTTTAATATCTACTCCTGCTCTTAAGGCAATCGATATCAATCTGCTTGTTGCTTCAGATTGGGACGGACAGCCTCCAGCTCTTCCTAGATTAGTAAATACTTCGCAAATTCCTTTTTCATCTGAATTCACTGTTACATACAGATTCCCACAACCTATCTTAATCTTTTCTGTTATACCGAAGGTTACATCAGGTCTAACTCGTGCTTTTAAAATGTTTGATTCACTATCACTTTGCTCGTTATGTTTATTCTCATCCTTATTAACCGCACCGATATTCAATACCTGAGAATCACGACTTCCATCTCTGTATATGGTGACACCTTTACATCCTAGTTTATAAGCCAGCATATAGACTTCTCTTACATCTTCTTTTGTGGCTTCATTTCTAAAGTTCACAGTCTTGGACACAGCATTATCCGTATATTTTTGAAATGTTGCCTGCATCCTTATGTGCCAAATTGGTTCTATATCATGAGCCGTTCCAAACACTCTTCTTACATCTTCAGGAATTTCTTCTATATGTCTTACTGAACCCATTTTGGCAATCTTTCTCATCAAATCTATGCTATAGAATCCCCTCTCCTTTGCTACCTTTTCAAAAAGAGGATTTACCTCAGGCAATTCATCGTTATCCATAACATTTCTTATAAAGGATACTGCAAATAACGGTTCTATGCCACTAGATACTCCTGCAATTATCGATATGGTACCTGTAGGGGCTATAGTAGTAGTTGTGGCATTTCTAAGCTTCATACCCTTTTGGGCATATGTACTCTTCTCGTATGCAGGAAAAGTACCTCTTATTTTTGCCAACTTTGCTGAAGCTTTTTTCGACCTTTCATTTATAAATTTCATAACTGAATCTGCAGTATTAATTGCTTCTTCTGAATCATATGGGACGCCAAGTTTTATAAGCATATCAGCAAAACCCATGACTCCTAAGCCGATTTTTCTAGTTTTCTTTGTCATTTCATCTATTTTCTCTAGAGGGTATTTGTTGACTTCTATTACATTATCTAAAAAATGAACAGCCGTATCTACTATATCTCCTAATTTGTCAAAATCTATTTCATTTTTGCCATTCTTATTTTTTATACAATTAACAAGATTTATTGAACCAAGATTGCAAGACTCAAATGGAAGCAGGGGTTGTTCACCACAAGGGTTTGTGCTCTCGATTTCTCCCAATTCAGGTACTACATTGTCTCTATTTATTCTATCTAAAAATATAATTCCAGGTTCCCCATTATTCCAAGCCATATCAACAATAAGTTCAAATACTTCTCTAGCTTTCAGCTTTCCATTGGCTTTCTTTGTATGGGGTTCTAACAATTCATACTCTTCATCTTTCTCAACAGCTTCCATGAA
The DNA here is from genome assembly GCA_012521375.1 of Clostridiales bacterium. Taxonomy (GTDB): domain Bacteria; phylum Bacillota; class Clostridia; order Lutisporales; family Lutisporaceae; genus Lutispora. The sequence continues at coordinate 2,275 of JAAYMO010000282.1, read as the reverse complement.
TTTTTCAGTTATTCCTACGCTTATATTAAAATTAGTAATCTCTTTGTCGTTCTTTTTACATTGAATAAATTCAATAATATCCGGGTGATCTATCCTCAATATGCCCATATTTGCTCCTCTTCTTACTCCACCCTGCTTAACAGCCTCAGTTGCAGAATTAAAGACTTTCATAAAGCTTACAGGACCTGAAGCTACTCCACCTGTAGATTTAACAGAAGAACCTTTGCTTCTTAGGCGGCTAAAGCTAAAACCTGTACCACCGCCACTTTTATGTATTATTGCAGCATACTTGATGGCATCAAATATGCCTTCCATAGAGTCTTCTACTGGAAGTACAAAGCAAGCTGACAACTGTCCCAATTCCCTGCCTGCATTCATCAGAGTAGGCGAATTTGGCAAAAAATCCAAATTAACCATTATATCATAAAACTTTTTCTCTAGTTCTCTGATATCTTTATCTGGCTCAAAAATCTTGTCTGCACTCGCTATGTATGAAGAAACTCTTTTAAATAATTCTTCAGGCGTTTCGATAACTTCCCCTTCTTCATTTTTCGCTAAATAACGCCTTTCTAATACCTTAAGACCGTTTTCCGATATCATTTAATTTCCAGCCTCCTCAACAATCTATAGTGTATCGCCCTATTCAATACACAATATATTGTATCATATCATGGTTTATGCTACAAAATGACTATAGTACTAATTTAATCATTTTTGTCTAATTTCTGCTTAATTCGATATATTTGCTCTATATATCTTTCACTCATAAATTCTTCAGAAAAAAATCAGCGCCCTTAAGCGCCAATTATAATTCTTAATAATTCCTCGGCTGTCTCGTTTATCAACTTACCTGCTTTATATTTCATATTTATTTTTGATCCTTCTACAGTTTCTATGTCAGCATTTTTAACCATATCAATTTTTTCTATAAAAGCACCTTGTATGTTAAAATCCTTATCCATTGCAATAAAGGTAGGAACTTTTATCTTTCCATCTACTTTATATTCATCTAATTCATCATTAACACTATCCCGTGTAACAAGTTTAAGAGTTATATTATTGTTAAAGCTAATCATTTTTTCTAAAACAGAGAGATTGATGTGGCAATCAGGGCACCACGGCTCAACAACACCTAGGATATTTATTTTCTTCTCCAAAAACATGATTTTATTTTTAATTTCGTTATTTATTTCCATTGGTATATAATACTTCATAAATTTATTCTTATTGTCTTCATCCACATTAAAAATAAAACTTCTAAAACTTAATCCTTTTTCAAATAGATTTTTCAAAGTAACCACCTGCACCTTATTATTCTTACCAGGAAAATATTAGAACTAAACCAACGATACTTGCTACTATACCGGTTATTCTAATATATAGCAAATATGCATCGCTAGGCTCTGCATCCCTTACTTTCCATCCTATTTCCAATTGCCACGCGGCTTCAGGATTTATTGCAGATAACCCACCTAAAACCAAAAGTATAAGTCCAATTATAGTTTTCATGAAAAACCTCCCTCACATATTTTACTATATGGATATGGAGGATACAAGGGGATTAATGCGTAGCCTAGGGCATTACTTTCGTGTCCTGGCTCGCGGCACGAGGCACGTGGCGCACGGGTTTGGGTATTTCTTTTGGGTATTTTTAAAACCACTAAAGGACACTAAAGAGTACATATTAGATATGTGCTTCAGATATGAGAGTTCGCTTTGGTAGTTCTATAGCTTGATCTCACAAAATATCCTCAGCACATATCTGATACGCACATACTGTAGTGGCATAAAGTCAATTCAATGAATATACAATTAGTTGTATTGCCTAGGGTATTACTAAGGGGTATAAGTTCTTTCGGTAAAACCTCAGGATAGCAGCTATTGTATCTAAGAAAGCTATAGTAACTATAGAATAAGCATATGTGCAAGTGAACATATATATTGATTTTGTATAAAACTCTTAGCGAAAAATCCTTAGAAAAATCGTATGGGCAGCACGGATGGTGCCCAAGCCTTCCAGGGCAGGAGGCCCTTTGGGAGGCGTTAGATTTTTCTTAGGATTTGAGCTTTAGAGTTACCAAAATCAATAACCTTGTGAACTGCACATATGCTTATTCTAATTAGCTATAGTATCGAAGCAGCAGATAAAAACCGTGTCCTTCAGTGTTTTTAGTGGTTTCAAAAAACAAAAAATAAAAAAACCCGGCAACGACCTACTCTCCCAGGACCTTTCGGTCCTAGTACCATCGGCACTAGAGAGCTTAACTTCTGTGTT
>JAAYMO010000281.1 GCA_012521375.1 Clostridiales bacterium | reverse complement strand
TATTTTAGAATTGGGAGAGATCCATATGAATCCTGTTGCATTTGAAATATTTGGAATATCCATAAGATGGTATGGAATCTTGATATCAACAGGTATGTTACTAGGTATTATACTTGCCTATAATGAAGCAAAAAAGCTAGGATATAATCCTGATGATATAATAGATTTAGCTTTATGGGCTATACCTGCTGCATTGATAGGCGCAAGACTTTATTATGTAATTTTCCAATGGGAGTATTATAAAGGGGATATTCTTAAAATATTGAATACTAGAGAAGGAGGACTTGCTATACATGGAGGTATTATTGGCGGCGTCTTGGTAGGATATCTGTTTACCAGGATAAAGAAAATACCATTTTGGAAAACTGCTGACATAGTAGCTCCTTCTATCGCACTTGGCCAGGCTATAGGCAGATGGGGTAATTTTATCAATGGTGAAGCCCATGGAGGTCCTACTGACCTTCCTTGGGGCATATTGGTTGATGGTGTTAAAGTGCATCCAACATTTTTGTATGAATCCCTATGGGACTTTGGCTTATTTATTTTTCTTATAATATATAGAAAGAAAAAGAAATTTGATGGCCAGATCTTTTTATTATACAGTATAATATATTCTGCAGGTAGATTCTGGATTGAAGGATTGAGGACAGATAGCTTGATGTTTATGGGCATTAGGGTAGCACAATTAGTAAGTGTATTGATAATAATTTTTGGATTATTGTTTTACTATAAAATGAGAAGAAAAGATAAAAATATTGAAAATTATTAGTATATGAATTATATCTACGATAATGTTTAGCACTAATAGTTAGCTGAACAAATGAGACTAATGATGCATTAGACAATAGTTCTAATGTATCATTTTATTTTTTGATAATTTTTCCTCATTAATTGGAAGGATTTTTAAATAATGTAGAGAATAATACTATTAGTGGTGCAAAGTGGAGCAAAGTGGTAGATAGTGAAAGATAATAGTAAAGTGGTGGCTTATATGTTCATAGGCGAATATAGGCATAGCTTAGATAGCAAGAATAGGCTAATAATGCCAGCAAAATTTAGGGAAGAATTAGGCTCAAATTTTGTTATGACAAAAGGTCTGGATAATTGTCTTTTTGTTTATTCAGAGGCTGAATGGAAAAATATTGAAAATAAATTAAAAACATTACCCATGACTAGTAAGGACGCTAGAGCTTTTGTTAGGTTCTTTTTTGCTGGAGCCACCGAATGTGAAATAGATAAACAAGGTAGGATATTGGTACCATCTAACTTAAAGGAGTTTGCCAGAATTGATAAAGATGTGGTGATCATCGGAGTATTAACAAGGCTGGAAATATGGAGCGTTGATGAATGGAATAAATTTAATAATGACGCAAATATTAGCTATGAAGATGTAGCTGAGAAAATGTCTCAGCTGGGAATATAGAAAAGAAGGTGATTATTTGGAATTCGTTCATATTCCAGTTTTGTTAGATGAATGCATAAAAGGATTAAATATAAAATGCGGAGGTATTTATATTGATGGCACTATAGGAGGTGCCGGACATTCGAAGGAAATAGCAAAGTTAATGGTACCTAATGGTTTATTGATAGGTATAGACCAAGATATAAATGCTATTAATGCAGCAAAAGAAAGATTAAAGATATATGGAGACCATGTGAAAATTGTAAAAGATAATTTTAAAAACATGAAGTCTATTATACATAATCTTGGTATAGAAAAAGTGGATGGTATATTACTGGATCTTGGTGTTTCTTCCCATCAGTTGGATGAGGAAGAAAGAGGGTTTAGTTATATGAAAGATGCTGTTTTGGATATGAGGATGGATAAAGATAATCCTATAACAGCAGAAAGAATAGTCAATGAATGGCCTGAGGATGAAATCCACTACATAATAAAACAATACGGAGAGGAAAGATGGGCTAAAAGGATAGCTGAGTTTATTGTAAGAGAAAGGCAGATAGAAAGGATTACAAGAACATCGCAGCTTGTAGATATAATTAAGAATGCTATTCCTGCTTCTGCTAGAAGAGAAGGGCCTCATCCCGCCAAAAGGACTTTTCAAGCCTTGAGGATAGCGGTAAATGATGAACTTGGTATACTGGAAAAAACAATAAAAGATGCAATAGATTTATTAAAGCCTGAGGGCAGGATTTGTATAATAACATTTCATTCCTTAGAAGATAGAATTGTTAAGACAACCTTTAATAAACTGGAAAACCCATGCATCTGTCCTCCGAGAATTCCTCAGTGCATATGTGGGCAGGTGCCTTTAATAAAAATAATAACAAAAAAACCTATAACTGCGGGCACTGAAGAACTAAAGAAAAATCCAAGATCAAGAAGTGCAAAATTAAGAGTTGCAGAAAGACTAGGTTCTAAATAAATATAAGGGGGAATAAAAATGTTAGTAGCAGACAATAGAGCATATGATTATAGTTATGAAGAATATCTAATAGATGTACCCCTTTTGGATGAAGAAACTAAGCCTAAAGAAAAAAAAGCAAAGAAGACTAAGAAAAAAGTACGTATATTTCCTATTGTATTGGTTTTTTCAATGAGTATTATAATGATATCTCGCTATGCATATATTGCAGAGATTAACTTTAATATTAACAAAATGGAAAAAGAATATAATAAGATATTAAAGCAAAATGAAAGTCTAAAAGTGAGTCTAATGGGTACTATTAACTTACAGACATTGGAACAAGTAGCCATAGAAGAATTAAATATGCAATATCCAGATCCCGATCAGATATTATATGTATCTGCTGCAAAACCTATCAGAGTAAACAAAGGCAATGACGATACTTATTATTTTAAGGAAGATATAGAAGAAAACAAATATTTGGCTAAAGCAAAATTATTGATTAATAGTTTCATTAGTTTGCTGGATTAATTTCCCCAAGGGGGTGCTATCAACTTGGCTGGGTTGACAAAAAAGGTAAAAAAAAGGGTAGTATTTCTTTTAGGAGTCTTTACATTGGTATTCTTTCTGTTAGCAGTAAGATTATTTCAGATTCAAATAGTTGATGGAGCTGAGTACCAACAAAAGGCGATGGAACAATGGACAAGAGATGTGCCTGTTCCGTCAAAGAGAGGAATAATATATGATAGAAATGGAAAAGAGTTAGCCACAAATGCACCTGCTTATGAAATATATGTACGGCCGGTGGAAGTGGAAGAAAAAGAAACTACAGCACAGACTTTGGCGGAAATTCTGAATATGGACAAGGAAGATTTGTTGGAAAAAGTATCTGCAAAAAAAGATACTGTTATTATAAAGAAAAAAGTAGATTCCGATACGGTTAAGATCCTTAGAGAAAAGAATATCAAGGGTCTAATTTTTGTTGATGATAGCAAAAGATTTTATCCACAAAGCAACTTTGCGTCCTATATACTAGGTTTTACAAACTATGATAATCAAGGCCAAGACGGAGTAGAAGCTACCTTTGAAAAGTATTTGAACGGGTTTCCCGGCAGAGATATAAAAATGACTGATGCGCAGGGAAGGGAGTTACCTGAAAGCGATAGGAAATATTATGAACCTCAGGATGGCTTAAATCTAATACTTACAATAGATGAGGTTATTCAGCACTTTGCCGAGAAAGCTGTAGAAAATGCACTTATAGAGACTCAAGCTAAAAGAGTTATGGCAATTGTAATGGAACCAAAAACAGGTGATATTCTTGCTATGGCCATCAAGCCTGACTATGACAATAATAATCCTAGGGAAGTTCCGGAAGACTTGGCAGATGAATGGGATAATATGTCATCTACTGAGCAGTATAATGCATTATTTAAAATATGGAGAAATCCTGCAATATCAGATACATATGAACCTGGTTCAACTTTCAAAACAATTACAACAGCAGCCGGATTGGAAGAAGGTGTAGTTAAACCGGAAGATAGATTCTATTGCTCCGGATCTGTATTGGTAGCAGGAAGAAGATTGAAATGTTGGAGAAGCTATAATCCTCATGGAAGTCAAACCTTTATTGAAGCGGTTCAGAATTCCTGCAATCCAGTTTTTATTGAAGTAGGGCAACGATTGGGAAAAGAAAATTTCTATAAATATATTAAAGGGTTTGGGTTCGGCACGCCTACAAATATTAAATTATTGGGAGAGGCTTCAGGCATTGTAAGGAATATTGATTCTATTGGTCCTGTTGAATTAGCTAATATTTCTTTCGGCCAAGGTATAAGCATCACTCCTATACAGCTTATCACTGCCGTATCTGCAATTGTTAATGATGGTTATCTTATGGAACCACGAATTGCCAAAAAGTTGATAGATAACGAAGGGAATACAATTCATGAATTTCAGCCGAGAGTGGTAAGGCAGGTTATTTCTAAAGAAACTTCAGCTACTATGAGACAAATACTTGAATCAGTAGTCACTGATGGGTCAGGAAGGGGAGCCTATATTCCTGGGTACAAAGTTGGTGGCAAAACTGGTACTGCACAAAAAGCTGAGGGTGGAAGATATGTATCAGGAAAATATGTGTCATCTTTCGTTGGATTTGCTCCTTCAAATGATCCTAGAATTACAGTTTTGGTAGTAATAGATGAGCCGGGAGGAGGAAGTTACTATGGTGGTGTTATTGCTACTCCTGTAGTAAAGAACATAATATCAGACACATTGAGGTATTTAGATGTAAAACCTCAGTATACGGAAGAAGAAGCAAAACAGTTGATGAAAGAAAAGGTTATTGTTCCGGAAGTAAGAAATATGAAATTAAAAGATGCGATAAAACTCTTGGAAGAAAATAAGTTGAAGTATAGACTAGAAGAGGAACAAGGAGAGCCAGCAGAAGATTCCTTAGTTTTAGATCAGACTCCCAGAGCAAATGCAAAGGTCAATGAAGGATCAGTGGTAATAATATATGCAAAGCCAAAAGAATAAAAAGATTACCATAATAATAATAAGATATAAGGCAACGGAGTTAAAGGATTCTTTAATTCCAGTTGCCTTTTTACCGATTCTAAAGCATAATAATATAGTAAATGAACAATAATGTATAATAATTGTATATATATTCCAATACATGAAAACAATAGATATGAGGTGAGATGTTTGAAGTTATCCAAACTTTTGGACGGTGTAAAAATCATAAAATACACAGGTGATTTAGATAAAGAAATAGAAGGAATAACCTATGATTCACGACAGGCGAAAAAAAACTATCTTTTTATTTGTATCAAAGGCCAGGTTTCAGATGGTCATGATTATATAGATAATGCTATTGAAAATGGTGCAGTTGCATTACTGGTTAATAGGCCTGTAGAAAAAGAAAATATGACTATTGTACAAGTGGAGAATACAAGAATAGCTATGCCAGTTATAGCAGCAAATTTTTATGGTAATCCTTCAGAGCGATTAAAACTTATTGGCATTACAGGTACTAACGGGAAAACTACCACAACTTATCTAATAAAATCTATACTTAATGAAGCAAGAAAAAAAACAGGGCTTATAGGTACTATATCTATAGACTTGGGTAATGTAAAAATTGAATCCTCAAGAACCACACCTGAATCCCTTGATTTGCAAAGGATTTTTTATCAAATGGATTCTCAAGGGATAGAATATTGTGTCATGGAAGTATCATCTCACTCATTAGACTTTGGACGCGTAGAGCTATGCACGTTTCAGATAGGAGTTTTCACAAATCTTACCCAAGATCATCTAGATTTTCATGGGAATTTCGATAATTATAGAAAAGCAAAAGAAAAACTGTTCTATAAAACTAAAAAGGCAAATATTATCAATATTGATGATGAGAATGGTAGATTGATATATAAAAATATTAAGCATCTTAATGTGCCAGTATTTACATTTGGTATAGATGAGAAAGCGGATATAATGGCCAAAGATATAAAAATGGATGATAACGGTATCAAGTTTAGATTGGTTACTCCCAAATATGAAACTATTATTGCAAGCAGTATTCCAGGGAAATTCAGTGTTTATAATGTTCTAGCGGCTGCCAGTGTTGCATATGCAGAAGGAATTGATAAGGATATTATTGTAAAAGGAATTGAGGATATAAAGCATGTACCAGGTAGATCAGAGGTAATGCAAATAGATAAACCATACAAGATAATTATTGATTACGCTCATGCTCCTGATGGGCTAGAAAATATATTAAAGTCTATAAAGCATTATGCAAAAGGAAGGATTATTACAGTATTTGGCTGTGGAGGAGACAGAGACAAGACTAAAAGGCCAATAATGGGGAAGATAGCAGGACGATTATCGGATTTTGTAATTATCACTTCGGATAATCCGAGAAGCGAAAATCCTTTTAATATAATATATCAAATTGAAGAAGGAATTAAGTCTACAAAATGCCCTTATATATGTATAGAAAATAGAAGAGATGCTATAAAGTATGCAATGATGATGGCTAAGGATTCAGATATAATTCTTTTGGCAGGCAAAGGACATGAAACTTATCAAGTTTTGAAGGATAAAACAATCGATTTTGATGAAAGAGTCATCGTCAGAGAGCTTATCCAGGAGGGTATATAAAATGGAGCCTATGAGTATAAAGGAAATAGCAGATGCATTGAACGGTAAGCTGAATAACTGTAAAGAAGACATTATGATTAAAGGGGTCAGTACAGATAGTAGAAAGATAAAAAAAGATGATCTTTTTATTCCTATAAAGGGATTAAATTTTGATGGCCATGATTTTATTGAAAATGCTATTAATTCAGGAGCTTGTGCAGCATTATCCCAATATGATATTGAGTCATCAAAATTTACATATATATTAGTAGTAGATACTCAATCAGCATTAATAAAACTTGCCCAATATTATAAAAAGAAATTTAATATACCTACAATTGCAGTGACAGGAAGTTCAGGCAAGACAACAACGAAAGAGATGATTGCCTCAGTTTTAGGGGAAAGATTTAATGTTTTAAAAAATGAAGGAAATTTCAATAACACCATAGGGTTACCCCTTACTGTGTTCGGATTAGAAAAGCATCATGATATTTGCGTATTTGAAATGGGAATGAATAGATTGGGGGAAATAGAGATTCTTGCCTCAACTGTAAAACCAGATATTGCAGTTATAACTAATATTGGGACTGCTCATATTGAATATTTTGGATCAAGAGAGAATATATTAAAAGCTAAAAAAGAAGTATTTACATTTTTTACTAGTAGTAATAGGGCTATAATAAATGGCGATGATGATATGCTTTCAACTATTAGCAATACTGATTTCGAAATAATTAAATATGGTCTTAAGGAACATAATCATTTATGTGCTAAGAATATTAAACAACAAGACGATAAGGGAATGGAGTTTTCAGTGACTATTGACAGCAGACAGGAAAACTTTTTTGTCCCACTTTTAGGAGTTCACAATGTTTATAATGCTCTTTCTGCCATTGCAGTTGGATTGGCGGTGAACATGGACATAGAAAGCATCAGAAAAGGTTTGCAAAAATTTGTTCCTGCTAAAATGAGGATGGAGATTTATGACACTAAAGATAATATAAGAATAATAAATGATTCTTATAATGCGAATCCTGATTCTACTATAGCCGCTATAGAAGTGTTGAAAAGTATGCCTTCAAGGGGAAGAAGGGTTTTAATAATAGGGGATATGCTAGAATTAGGAGATTATACGGAAGCTGGACATAGAAAAGTTGGCGAAAAAGCTGCTGAATCCAAAATTGAAGTGTTAATCGCAATAGGAGATAAGGCAAAAGAAGTTATTAAAGGAGCATTGAGCAAAGGAATGAGCAAGGATCAGATATATTCTTTTAAAGATAATAAAGAAGCAATTTCAAAGATTTCTTCGATACTGCTATCTAATGATGTAGTTTTGATAAAAGGTTCAAGAATTATGAAGCTGGAGGAAATTGCGGATTACCTTATAGAGAGGAGTTACACAAAAGATGAATAGTTTTTTTGTCAATGAATACAAAATGTTTATAATATGCATTATATCTTCTTTTGTACTTGCTTTGATTGTAGGACCTATATTGATACCTATCCTAAAAAAGTTAAAATTTGGCCAAAATGTGAGAGATGATGGCCCCCAAAGCCATTTAAAAAAAACAGGCATACCTACTATCGGAGGATTAATTTTTATTATTCCGGCAGTAATTGTATCTTTATCCTTTTCAAAGGATAAGGATATGTTATTAGCTTTAATAACTACTTTATTGTATGGAGCCATAGGCTTTGCTGATGATTATATAAAAATTATTAAGAAGAGATCTTTAGGATTAAAGGCTTGGCAAAAAATCTTTGCTCAAATAGCAGCAGCATTATTTCTTGGATATATTGCAGGTGGAATCAGTCAGACTGGTACGGAAATTTTAGTTCCTTTTACTGGTAAGTTTGTTGATCTAGGTGCTTTTTATATACCTTTTATAGTGTTTATCATAATAGGTACTGTCAATAGCGTCAATCTAACCGATGGATTAGATGGACTAGCTGGTGGGATAACTGTAATTGTATTAGGCTTTTTTGCGATAATAGCTTTGGCAATGAGAAATCTGGGTCTTTTGGTGTTCACAGGTTCCTTGATAGGTTCTATACTTGGGTTTTTAAGATTCAATTCACATCCTGCCCAAGTATTTATGGGGGATACAGGTTCTTTGGCTCTGGGTGGTGCTGTGGTTTCTTTGGCAGTGATTTTAAAAATGCCTTTATTTTTAGCTATTGTGGGCGCAATATATGTAGCAGAAGCGCTTTCTGATATTATTCAAGTCATTCATTTTAAAAGAACAGGCAGAAGAGTATTTAAAATGGCTCCCCTACACCATCATTTTGAGTTGTCGGGATGGGCAGAATCAAAAGTAGTATCAGTGTTTATTATTATTCAGATAATATTATGCTTAATCGGTATTTTAGCTTTTAATTAGAAAGGTTGGTTTTATATGAATAAGAAAAACAAAAATGTTTTGGTGCTGGGTGCAGCTATAACAGGAATACCTACTGCATTAGAGCTTTATAATATGGGCTATAATGTAACTATAAACGATTATAAACCATTATCCCAATTAGATGAGTACATACATGAATTAGATAATTTATCTATCGAAATAATAACTGGTGGACATCCCATTGAGCTTGCTAGTAGCTGTGATTTTATTGTTATAAGTCCAGGAGTACCTACAGACATACCTCTTGTGAAAGAAGCAAGGAAGCATGGTAAAGAGGTTATCAGTGAAGTAGAACTTGCATATAGGATGACTCAAACACCTATTGCAGCAATTACAGGTACTAACGGAAAAACTACTACTACTGCACTTTTGGGAGAAATAATGAAGGAAAGCGGCAGAAAAACATTTGTTACAGGTAATATAGGTAATCCTATGATAAAAGAAGTGAAAAATGCTTCACCGGAAGATTTATTTGTTCTGGAAGTAAGCAGTTTCCAGCTTGAAACTACAGTTTATTTTAGGCCAAAAGTAAGTGCCATATTAAACATTACACCGGATCACTTAAATAGACATAAAACTTTGGAAAATTATATAGATGCAAAGGCAAAGATTTTTAAAAACCAAAAAGATGAAGGTTACACTATTTTAAACTGGGATGATGAGCAAACAAGAAATTTATCTTCATTAACAAATAGCAAAACACTTTTTTTCAGCAGAAAAGATATTCTGGCTGAAGGGGGCTATGTTGAGGATGGATACCTTACAATATCGCTTAAGAATAAAAAAGAAAGAATAATTGATATAAAAGATGTATTCATCCCTGGGGAACATAACCTGGAGAACGCTTTAGCTGCTTCACTGATGGCATATTGTTTAGGTGTAAAAGCTCATACAATCCAAAAAGTACTTAAAGAATTCAAAGGTGTAGAGCATAGAATAGAATATGTAACAGAAATTGATGGAGTTATATATTACAATGATTCAAAAGGAACCAATCCTGATTCATCTATAAGAGCAATTAAAACTATGACCAGGCCTATTATATTAATAGCTGGAGGCTATGATAAAGGCTCAAATTTTGATGAATTTGCTTCTTATTTTAAGGAAAAAGTTAAAGCATTGGTATTACTCGGAGAAACAGCTGATAAAATTCAGGAATCAGCACATAAAGTAGGATTTCATAATATATACAAAGTATCTGATTTAGATGAAGCTGTTAAAAAAAGCAAAGAGCTAGCAACAAAAGGGGATTGTGTTTTGTTATCACCTGCCTGTGCTAGTTGGGATATGTTTAAAAGTTTTGAGGAAAGAGGTAATGTATTTAAAGATGTTGTAAGGAGATTAAGGGGGGCTGAATAATGCCTGCTAAAAATAAAGGGAATATTGACTTTACCCTTATGATTACTGTTTTAATATTATTAGCTATAGGGATAACAATGGTATTTAGCGCTAGTGCAGCATCTTCATATTTGAAGTATAATGATAGCTATTTATATCTCAAAAGCCAAGGTTTATATGCTATCATAAGTATAATTGCCATGTTGATATTAAGCAGATTGGATTATAGAATACTGGGTAAACATGCACTTTTATTTGTTATTGTAAGTTTTATACTACTTATTGCAATATTTATACCTGGGCTTGGTTATGGTGCTAAAGGTGCAATGAGATGGATTAAAATAGGCTCACTTACCTTTCAACCTTCGGAGTTTGCAAAAACTGCTCTTATAATATTTATGGCTCGAAGTCTAAGCAATAAGAAAGGTAAGGTTAGACAGTTTTTTCAAGGTGTTGTTCCGTATATAATTTTAATGGCAATATATTTTGGATTAATAATAATTCAACCAAACTTTAGTATGGCAGGGAGCATACTGATTTTAACTTTTATTATGCTATTTGCAGCAGGAGCAAAAATTTGGCATTTATTAGGATGGGTTGTGCCCTTTTTTCCAGCAGTAGTATATTTGGTTACAAAAGAAAGTTACAGGTTGAATAGATGGTTATCCTTTAGAGACCCATGGGCAGACCCTCTAAATACAGGCTATCAAGCTATACAATCTCTTTTAGCTCTTGGTTCTGGAGGATTATTTGGGTTAGGCTTAGGGAATAGTAGACAAAAATTTTTTTACATACCTGAGGCACAAAATGATTTTATTTTTTCAATAATTGGTGAAGAATTGGGATTTATTGGAGCATCAACGGTTTTATTTTTATTCCTATTTTTGATTTGGAGAGGTATAAGAATTGCCCTTCATGCTCCTGATATGTTTGGTTGTTTGCTGGCAACAGGAATAACATGTATGATCGGTATACAAGTGGTTATAAATATTGCTGTTGTTACAGTATCCATGCCTACCACAGGGGTAACCCTTCCCCTCATAAGTTCTGGAGGTTCCTCCCTATTATTTGTAATGTCAAACATAGGTATTCTACTTAATATTTCAAGAAATATAAAAACCGAGGGGAGTTGAATCAAATGAGAGTGATTTTAGCCGGTGGAGGAACAGGAGGTCACATTTATCCTGCTATTGCCATTGCTAAAGGAATTGAAGAAAAATATAAAGATGCAAAGATATTGTTTGTTGGAACAGAGAAGGGAATGGAAAACTCAATCATACCTCGTGAAGGATATCCTTTGAGAAAAATAAATGTTAGAGGCTTCACTAGGAAAGCTTCATTTAAAAATCTTATTGCATTAAAAGAAAGTTTAATAAGCATGATAGAATGCCGTAAGATAATAAAAGAGTTTAAGCCTGATATTGTAATTGGTACAGGTGGATATGTTTGCGGTACTATGTTATTGACTGCTGCGTTATCAGGCGTGCCTACTTTGATACATGAGCAAAATGCTTTTCCCGGAATTACAAATAGAATCCTTTCTAGGTTTGTAGATAAGATTGCTTTAACATTTCCAGAAGCCTCTAATTATTTTCATAAAAAAGAGAAAATTATAGTTACCGGCAACCCGCTTCGAGAAGAGTTTATAGATATTACCAAAGAACAAGGAATGAGAGTTTTTGACTTTGATATCAATTATCCGCTGTTATTAATTGTGGGAGGGAGCAGAGGAGCAAAAAAGATTAATGAAAGCTGTATGCTTATAGCTGAAGAATGCGAGAGGAAAAGAGATTTTCAAATGTTACATATGACAGGAGAAAGTCAGTATGAAAGGGTAATAGAGTTATATAGAGAAAAGAATATACCCACTAATACTTCCTATTTAAAGGTTGTACCATATATTCATAATGCTCCTTATGCATATGCTGCAGCTGATTTGTTGATTAGCAGATGCGGAGCGGGACTTATATCAGAAATAACTGTGTTAGGAAAACCTTCAATACTGATTCCCTACCCTTATGCTACTGACAATCACCAAGAATATAATGCTAGAGCCCTAGAGAAATCAAATGCGGCAATTGTTATACTAGAAAGTGAGTTAGATGAGCGTACACTTTTGCAAAATGTAAAGTATTTGTTTGATAATAAGGACAAAATGAAAGAGATGGCTGATAACAGTAAAAAGTTAGGTAAGGCAGATGCAACTTCGTCTATAATAAAAATCATAGAGGCATTATTATATAGTTAAATAGGCTATATGTTATAATATATCTAGGAGTAAAATGCCTTAGTCACACCTTAGGAAGAAATGCATAATATGTTAGTATGATTACTATTAGCACTTCCTGGAGGTGTGGGAAACATGGGCATGTATATAATAAACGGAGGCAATAGGCTGGATGGCGAATTGCATATAGAAGGCTCAAAGAATGCTGTGCTGCCTATACTAGCAGCATCTATAATAAATGGCAGACAATCAGTTATTCATAATGTTCCATATTTAAAAGATGTAAAAACAATGATTGATGTCCTTGAAACTATCGGTTGCACCTGTTCTTTTGAAGGAGATACTGTGATAGTTAATTCTGTTGGAGATTTGGATATAAATATTCCAGAAAAGCCAGTAAGAGAAATGCGTTCTTCCATTATACTTATGGGAGTTATGCTTGGAAGGTTTAAAAAAGTCAAAATAAGTTTTCCAGGTGGCTGTGAAATAGGATTAAGACCTATTGATTTGCATTTGACAGGTTTGAGGCTTTTAGGTGCTAAGATAGTAGAATCTCACGGCTATATATTATGTGAATGCGACAAATTATATGGAAATGAAATCCATTTAGATTATCCAAGTGTCGGTGCAACAGAGAATATTATGCTGGCTGCTGTGTCAGCTGAAGGAGTTACAATTATTCAAAACGCTGCTAGAGAACCGGAAATAGTGGATTTGCAGAATTTTTTAAATAAGATGGGAGCAAAAATCACAGGGGCTGGTAGCAGTACCATAAAAATAGAAGGAGTAAAGAAATTTCACGATGCAGAGCATACAGTTATTCCGGATAGAATTGTAGCAGGTACTTATTCCGTTGCTGCTGCTATTACCCAAGGTAGAATTGTAATAAGAGATATAATACCAGAGCATATAAAGCCTATTTTATTAAAATTAGAAGAAAGCGGTTGCAAGATAAATAGATACGATAGTGACATAGTTATAAGTTCTAGTGGAAGACATAATGCAATAGATATTATTAAAACAATGCCTTATCCGGGGTTCCCTACAGACATGCAAGCTCAGATGATGGCACTTATGTGTACTGCTAAAGGAACTAGTATATTTATAGAAACTATATTTGAAAATAGATATAAACATGCGGAAGAATTAATAAAAATGGGAGCGGATATAAAGATAGAAGGAAGGGCAGCGATAGTTAAAGGAGTTAATAATCTTATGGGTGCCCATGTTTTTTCAAAGGATCTTCGTGGAGGTGCTGCATTGGTTCTTGCTGCTTTAGCAGCTGATGGTACTACAATAGTGGATAATGTAGATACACATATTGAAAGAGGATATGAGAATATGGATTTAAAACTTAAGAGTTTGGGTGCAGACATAACTAAAGAAAAATAAAGTTGCAGCATTGCTGCAATAAATTTATATTTTTGTGTGGTACAAGCCTTAGAGGTGAGAAGATGAAATCAGGGTTTAAATTTTTTATTTTCGTTTTAATACTAGGAATTGGTGCAGCGTTATTATTATCTTCTGATTTATTTAACATAAAAAATATATATGTTACGGGAAATAAGTCTGTACCAAAAAATGAAATCATACAGTTGTCAAGTATTCAATATGATCAAAATATTTTTAGGTTAAACCGTAAAAGGATTATTAAAAACATATTTCAAAATCCAAAAATTAAAGCAGTGAGAATGAAGAGAGTATTGCCTTCCAGTATAGCATTAGATATTATTGAAAGAGAAGGATTTGCTTTAATACCTTATTTGGGCTCATATATCACCATAGATGAAGAAACAGTAATTTTGGAAGTTATCAGTTTGGATAATAATTTAAATTTACCTATTGTAAATGGAATAACTTTTAGTGATTTTAAATTGGGGGAAGAATTAAAAAGCGAAAATAAAGAACAACTGAGTATAGTAATGGATATTCTTCAGCATTTAAAAAGTGTAGAAATGACAGAATTGATTGAAACAATAGATGTTGAAGATACATCTAATATTATAATTACTACAAAAAGTGATGTGCGCATATATTTAGGCAATAATAACTTTAATTATAAAATACGCATGGCCAAATCGATTCTTGAGGATCTTAATAAAAAAATGGAAACAGGGATTATTGATATGAGGCATGACGGAAGTCCAGTTTTTAAGCGAGATTAAGCCAGGAGGTTTATAAATGAAAAATGCAAAAATAAATTTATCCATAGGATTAGTGTGTTTAGTTTTAGGAATTATGGTTGCTGTTCAGTTCAAAACAGTTAAGACCAATCTAGGACCTGTAACCGAATATAGGGCAAGAGAGTTGGCGTCTCAATTAAAAAAGGTTACAAATGAAAGGGATAATTTAATTGCATTAAAAAATGAGCTAGAAAAGAAATTACATGAATATGAGGATGCAGAAGCAGAAGGAAATATAGCAGCTAAATATTTAAATGAGGAATTAAATAAATCTAGAATTATAGCAGGCCTTGTAGATGTAGAGGGGCCAGGCATAATCATGGTTGTTGACGATTTAAAGTTTTCAGAGAACTATAACTTTAATATTATTCATTATACAGATCTATTGGAATTGGTTAATGAGCTCAATGCTGCAGGCGCTGAGGCAATATCAATAAATGATCAAAGGATAATTTCTACTACGGAAATAAGGCAAGCAGGTTTGCATATAAATATAAATACTGTTAAATTTGCTCCTCCCTACACCTTTAAGGTAATAGGAGACCCTAAAACTTTAGAAGCAGCTTTAAGAATGAGAGACGGAATAGTACAAAGGATAGAGAATAAAGGCGTCGCAATATCCATTACTCAACAACAATCGGTAGTTATCAAGAAGTATGATGGAGTAATTGAGAAAAAATATTCAAGAGTAGTTAAAGAAGGTGAAGTCCAATAATATGAAAAAAGGATTAGCCGTTTATTATTTATTTGCCATAGCAATTTTATTAGGTTTTTTTCTGTCTATTCAACTAAAAAGCGACATTACTTCTCCAGGCATTATTACTATATCAAAATTAATAGCAATGGAAAATGATGTGGAAAACATTGAAGTAGAAGTTAATAATCTAAAAAAATCTATATACGAGCTTAAATCAAAACTCAATGATTACGAAAGAAGCTTAAGTGAAAGTGGCAGTATATACAATTCTATGATGGAAGAGTGGAAAAGAATTAGAAATTTAGCAGGATTGGAGAGGATTACCGGACCAGGTATAATAATTACTATGAATGATAGCGACAAAGAAATTGGAGTTGCAGATAATCCTGAATTATATATAATTCACGATATCGATGTATTGGAGGTAGTTAACGAATTAAGAGCTGCAGGAGCTGAAGCTATTTCCATCAACGGAGAAAGGATTCTTGGTACATCAAGCATAGAATGCGGCGGCCCTATTATTATAATCGATGGACATAGGCATGCTACTCCATTTATAATAAGAGCAATAGGTGATCCTAAAGTTTTAGAAGCTTCAATTCTTGCACCTGATAGCTATATAGATCTTTTAGAGTATACAGGTATACAAATTAATGTGAGGAAGGCTGAGAAAATAGTTATTGAAGGCTATAGGGCTCCTTTAAAGCTTAAATATCTGAAAAGCATAGAAGAAGGTGAAAAAAAGTGATAATACCATTATTAGGTTTACTGTTAGGTATATTTCTAGGTTTATTGTCTCCTATTACTATACCTATACAATATTCAACTTATATGTCTATAGCTATACTGGCTGCATTAGATTCAGTATTTGGTGGTGTTAGATCTAGTTTGGAAAATTCTTTTGACGTTGAAATTTTTATATCTGGTTTTTTTGCAAATGCTGTATTAGCGGCAATACTGACATATATTGGTGATCAGTTGGGAGTTCCAATTTACTATGCTGCAATATTTGCTTTTGGCGTAAGGCTATTCCAGAACTTTGCAATAATAAGGAGATATATTTTAACAAGGATGAAAAAAAACAACAAATAAAATTTTACAAAAATAAAGGAAATTATTCATTTGCGTTGAACATTATATTAAGTAAAACAATCAAAGAAGTAAGTAAGAATTTTAACAATATTTAGGTATTTATTATTAATTAGGGATGTAATAGGGAGGTCGTAATGTGCTCGAGTTTGATGTAGAAGTTAACTCAGTTGCTCGTATAAAAGTTATAGGTGTTGGAGGCGCTGGAAATAATGCTGTCAATAGAATGATTGCTGCAGGTCTAAAAGGAGTAGAATTTTTTTGTGTTAATACTGATAAACAGGCGTTATCTATGACGCAAGCTCCAAATAAACTTCAAATAGGTGAAAAGCTTACAAAGGGTTTAGGTGCAGGTGCCAATCCTGAGATAGGCAGAAAAGCAGCAGAAGAAAACTACGAGGATATAAAACAAGCTTTAGAAGGAGCAGATATGGTGTTTATTACTGCTGGAATGGGTGGAGGTACTGGTACTGGAGCAGCTCCTATTGTTGCAAAAATTTCTAAAGAATTAGGTATTTTAACGGTTGGTGTTGTTACAAAGCCCTTTAGCTTTGAAGGTAAAGTCAGGAAAATGCAAGCTGAGAAAGGACTATTAGAGTTAAAGGAGCATGTAGATACGCTGGTTACTATACCTAATGATAGGTTGTTGCAAATAGTAGATAAAAAGGCTTCAATAATGGATGCATTTAGAATTGCTGATGATGTATTAAGGCAAGGTGTACAGGGGATATCAGATCTGATAGCAGTACCTGGCTTGGTTAATCTTGACTTTGCAGATGTAAAAACCGTAATGGACAGTAAAGGTATCGCACATATGGGTATTGGAAAAGGAAGTGGAGAGAATAGAAGTGCCGATGCAGTTAAGCAGGCTATACATAGTCCACTTCTTGAAACTTCAATAGACGGTGCTAAAAGTGTTTTGTTAAATATAACTGGAGGACCTGATCTTGGAATATTTGAAGTAAATGAAGCAGCAGAGTTAGTATTCCAATCTGCTGATCCCGATGCTATTATTATTTTTGGCGCAGTAATCGATGAAAATTTGAAAGATGAAATAAGAATCACTGTTATAGCTACGGGCTTTAGTGAAACTCAGAATAAGGAGTACATACCTGGTGAAGATGAAAGTGTTATAAGCAAAAAGCCTGATTTTATGAGATCTAATTATGACGATGATGATATTGATATACCTCCTTTTTTAAGGAATAGGTTCAAATAAGAATACTAATAGAAAAACTGGACTAAATCCAGTTTTTTTAATTATTTTTATGGTATGATGATTTAGCATTTGGTTTGACTTTTCCTATGAATATAATATTTAATAAATTACAATATGGTTTCATGATCGCTACTATGCTTTCATGGAACTTTTTTTTACCCATAAGAAGCCTTTCTAAAAAAATAGTAATAAAAATATAATGATGAAATATATATGTATTATACATTATTTTTGAGTGGTGATTAACTTTGAATAAGATATATATAGATTGGGGTTTTGGTTTAGGAAATGAGGTATATTCTTGTTTAGATATAGGAAAAAAACTGTTAAAAAAACTTGAACAAAACGGAATTGAAGCGGTCATGGGGCATAAAAATGGAAAAGCAATTAGGTTAGAACAAAGGATTGAAATGATAAAAAATTCTGATGCAGATATATTGATTTCCATCGATGCAAACTGGTCAGATAATTCGAATCAAAAAGGCATAGAAACATATTACAATACATTGAGTAAAGATGCAGAACTGCTGGCAAAAAAAATACAGAGAGAGCTAATAAAAGCAACTAAGTTTTATAACAGAGGGATTATAAATTGTAGCAGTAAAACCAATTTAACTATAAGAAAATTAATAGAAT
>JAAYMO010000280.1 GCA_012521375.1 Clostridiales bacterium | reverse complement strand
TGATAGATTTCCTCATATCCGTATATCTACAGCAAAGATACACTGGTTTTTCATTCCATCTTATCATAACGACATCAACACCTGGCAAACTTTTTTCAATAATTCTAAGTCTGTTTCCGTATTTACAATGACATTACAGCCATCAATTTTAATTTCCAGTTTAACTTTTGCGGGATGCACCGGTTTCGACGCAAGCTGCATCCATCCACTTGGTACTTCGGTTTTGGATTCTTTTACTTCTTCTACTACTGTACACTTTGCTTCACTGACTTTTTTCTGCCAATAGTAGTATGTGGCTTTGCTTACTCCATTCGTTCGGCAAAACTCTTTGATACTTTGCCCACTTTCAAGCCGGGTTTGTATTAATTGTGCCCACCTAGATAATTGTTGTTCAGACGTTACTTTTGGTTTCTCCATACAACCACTCCGTTTAATCTTTTTTACAGTGATTGTACCAACTACGCAACCATTCTACTATGTGATGATCTATTTGACGGTTACTTTAAATTTATAAAGAAAGCCGAGATTACTCTCGGCCTGTCTAAAAAAGTAGCTATCCATTCCTATAACCAGTTATTTTTAATTCATATCCTTGATACCAGTTTAAAAGATATGGTTTCAAAGTTGCCAGTTGATTTGGAAGCCATGAAGAATATTTCCGGTGTTGGTCATGCCAAGTTAGAAAAGTATGGAATCAGGTTTATTGAAGCTATTAGGGGTTATCTTGCCGAATCGGATTGATACCCTTTTATATAGATATTTTGTAATGAAAGGTTGATGATTTATGAGAGTAAAAATTACCACAACAATTGAAGAAGCATTATTGAGCCATGCCAAAGAACTTGCTAAAAAGGAAGGTTTGGAGGGTGCAAATGCAATTATTGAAAGAGCGTTGGAATTGTATTTTTCCAGTTTTCAAAGCGAAGTATGGGAAAAATCGTTGTCCAGCGGTTTTGCATGCAATAAAAAGAATCCCAGCCTTTTAGGTTGAGATTCTTTTGTCATATTGTTCAAAATCTGCATGGTTATATTTGTTTTGTTTCCTATATATTAGCATTTTAATTTGACTGATGTAATTTTTGCAACCGACAGTAACCTAATACTATTAAGTCGTATTGCTTGTATTTTTTAATTGCTTGTAACACATTCTCGAATTAAATCCATAATTTTATCTGCAACATCCATTATCAATACTTGTTCTTCTTCGTTGTACAATCCACATGAGGATTCCATAGCAGGGTAAAAATCTATAAATAAATCCACAGCTTTTTTGGGAATACAGTCAATACTAGCCCAGTCTTTAGCAAGTTCTTCGAGTAGTTTGCATATCATTTCCACTTTGTCTTGTTTTAATCCATCACCTAACCGAAGTGATACCAAAAGTCCATTATCAGATAAAAGCAACTCTTCTAAAACCATCAATTTATTTTCCATATTTACTTCAATCCTTTCTATTTCATTGATTTTATTGCTTCGCTAGGGATGTTGCCTTCTATTAACACCTCAGAAGAACCCTTAGCAAGCCCTTTGGCGGTTGAGCCTTTTAAATAAGCATTGCGTCCTGCATCTGTTGATAAGTCAATGACATTTACATTATCAGGTAGTTTTGCAAGGTCTATTTCTACAATTTTATTCCCTGTCTTTTCTGCCCATTTTTTCGCAACATTTATATCTGTTGTCGTTGAAATGTATTGAGAGCCTTTATTTCTACTACCAGAGGTAATGTGTCCTTCAACAGTCATATTCCTTTGTGGATTCTTCGCTGTTAGTCCATTTAATGGGTTTTCATCTGGACGAATGACTCTATATACTTTGGTTTGTCCATTTTCACCTACAGTTCTTATAAGGTTCCCATTACCAACTCCCGCATTATTGAAGTCAGTAACTATATATTATTCCTGCTTGCTTTTAACTCCCTTAAAAAAAACAAACAGTATATAAACCCTTCATCAAGGCTATTTTTAAAATCCTACCAGTATTTTACCATAAAAACAGTACTACAATAAAGCTTTTTATCCTTGATTTTCTTTTGCTCCTGCTACTTCCTGTACCTTCTCAAACGGCTTGTATTCCGT
>JAAYMO010000279.1 GCA_012521375.1 Clostridiales bacterium | reverse complement strand
TTTAGTAAAATTTTACCATATTCTTTTAATGAGAAAATGGGGAGTTGGATTAGACTAGCTGATAGGGTGGAATGATGAATAACAATATGATAAGGTTGTTAACCATATCTACAACAAAATTTGAACTAGCAAGAGTATAACGGATTATAGGGGAATCTTTTTTATCGTTATAAACTGCTTTGATTTAAGTGCTAGAGAGATTTCACAAATCTATCGCCTTAGATGGAGAATAGTTTTTTTTAAATGGACCAAACAGTACTTTAATACTAAGAGGTTTTATGATAACAGTTATAATGCAGTACTAAACCAAATATATACTGCCTTAATTTTATGTTGTGTATTAAAATTACTTCATATTCAAATACCACTGGTTTTGATAGAATAAGGCCATACTCTTTTGATGTAGGAATGAGAAAATGGATCAAGTTACCAATGGAATATAGCATAAAATAAAAATTTATTGTGATTCCAATAGATTGTACATAGTAGTGGTTGGAGGGTAATAAAATCCCAGTATATTTATTTTATTTAATAATTAATAAATGGATAACTTTATGAAAAGGCGTGATAATATATGGAACAATTAATTCGTATTTTAGTAGTACCTACTATACCATTAGGTTATAATGGTATAACAAATGTGATTCTTAGTTATTGTAGCAATATTAATAGCAACCATTTTCAATTCGATTTCGCAATAAGTTGTGGAGCGATGGAATGGGTTCGAGAAATAATTAAAAGTGTTAGAGGAAAAATTTATGATTTGCCTTCTAGAAAAAAAAATCCTTTTTTATATATGCAAATGCTAAAGACAATTATTCAAAATAATGAATATGAGATAGTGCATGTTCATGGGAATAGCGGAACTATGGCGATTGATATACATGCTGCAAAACTGGGAGGTGCTAAAATAAGAATTGCACACTGTCACAATAGTACTAATAAATATAAATTAACTCATAAAGTGTTAAAACCAATTATGAATAGAGAAGCGACGCATTTTTTAGCATGTTCTGATTTAGCTGGTAAATGGGCATTTTCACAGCCTTATACAGTTCTCAAAAACGGAATAGATGTAAAAAAATTTATATACAATGAAAAAATTAGGAAAGAATATAGGGAAAAACTAGGTATAGCAGATAACTTTGTTATAGGCCATATAGGACATATGTCTTATCAAAAAAATCATGAATTTTTAATCAGCGTATTCTATGAAATATACAAAGTTAATAATAAGGCAAAGTTATTGTTAATAGGGGATGGTAAAAACAGACCACTTATAGAAAATCAAATTTTAAAACTATCTTTAGAAAACGCAGTGATTATGTTGGGGAAGAGAAATGATGTTAATTATATTTTACAAGCTATGGATGTTTTTGTTTTACCTTCACGTTATGAAGGGCTTGGAATTGTCAATATCGAAGCTCAAGCGGCAGCTCTAAAATGCGTAGTTGCTGATACTATACCGGCTGAAGCAAAAATCACTGATAATATAGAATTTTTGTCATTAAACTCTCCTAAAGAATTATGGAGAGATACAATTTTAAAATATATTGATGGATATGAAAGAGAAAATATGTATGAGCAAATACGTGGCAAGGGATACGATATACAGGATGTTGTAAAGAAGCTTGAAAAGATATACTTAGGTCAATAACTCGGTAAAGTTTGTGAATATTGAAATCATAGTATATTTAGGGAAATAGTATAAAGAGGTTGTAGTTTAATGATAAAAAAACATACACTAAAAAAAGTAACATTTATTACTGGTTCACTAAAAATGGGTGGACCTCAAAGAGTAATGGTATTGCTTAGTGAAAAATTCGTACGTGATGGAATAGATGTAAAATTTATAACTACTGTCACAAATGAAGTTGAATATGATTTAAATCCAAAAATACAGCATATTAAAATATTAAAGACATCAAATTTTAGAATATTAAAGACATTACAGAAATTAATTTGGTTTAGGCAAGTACTAAAAAAAGATGATTCTGATGTAATTATATCATTTTGGTATAATGTTAATATGTATTTAATGGTATCTTCTGCCTTTTTAAATAAAAGAATAATATTATCTGAAAGAAATGATCCTCGTAATGAACCCAAGAATGCGATTCTCAGAAAAATTAGAAATTTTTTGTATCAATTTGCTGATTTAATAGTTTTCCAAACCAACGATGCAAAAGCTTATTATTCTAAAAAAATACAAGCAAAAAGTGTTATTATTCCAAATCCTATAAAGGAGGATTTACCACAAAGATATACTGGGATTAGAAGAAAAGAAATTGTGAATTTTTGTAGATTGTCTCCACAAAAAAATTTGTTTATGCTTATTGATGCGTTTTATCTTTTCCATAAAGAATATGATGATTATGTATTAACAATATATGGAAGAGGGGAATTAAAAGACAAATTGATCAAATACATCGATAAGCTTGGGTTACAAAATTCAGTATTTATTAAAGACTTTGATTTAGATATTCATAATAAAATAAAAGATTGTGCTATGTTTGTTTCGTCGTCCGATTTTGAGGGAATTTCAAATTCGATGCTAGAAGCATTAGCAATAGGACTACCGACAATTTGCACTGATTGTCCAGCTGGTGGTGCAAAAATGTATATTGATTCATACAAAAATGGTATTTTAGTTCCTGTTAGAGATACTAATGCCTTATATAAAGCAATGAAATATATAGTTGAAAATCCTGAAAAAGCCGATAATATGTCGAAAAATGCGGTTTTAATAAAAGAAGTTTTAATGCCAAATAAAATTTACTCTAGATGGCTGGAAACAATCCAGAGTTTAATCAGACAAACATTGTGAGTATTAAAAACCGGTTATAAGTTAACTATATAGTGTGAAGCTAATGATAAAAGGCGGATTGTGATAGGGGCGGGTGGATTGTATTGAATATGATAGTAAAGACAAAAAGGCAGACTGTAATAGAAATAATGGCTGATATCTGTTTTGTTTTATATCTTTTTACCGAGTTAGCATTTAGGCATACATTTATTGGCCGTATAGGGTTAATATTATTTGTTGTATCAATAGGTTTATTGTGTGCGACTAAAACCACAATAAAGAGCAGTTTTTATTTTATTTTTTCAGCGTTATTCATTATTTATAATCTAGTAAATATAATAGAAGGGGTTTCTGTAAACTCAGAATCCTCTCTTAGAATGATACGAACACTTTGTTTAAATTTTATAGTAATGTTTTTTTTATATAATTATGTATTATTACGTAATGACATGGAAATAATAATAAAATATTACGTATATGTAAATTTGTTTTTTACTGTTTGCATAGTATTATTATCTGTACCTACTTTGTTTAATGAACGATTAGGGACTAGTGTTGGCATAAATGCAAATGTTATAGCTATTAATTCAGCAATATCGTATTTAATGGGCTTTTATTTTTTATTAAAAAATAAGAAGAAATATAACATCATAATACTGTCCTGGTTTTTATTAGTGGTCATTCTTACAGCTTCAAGAAAGGGACTTCTTATTATTGTATTAGGTTTAGCATTGTTATTATTCTTAATGTTTCCAAAGAATCGTGTTAAAATTTTAGTTATTTCTATTTTAATAATAGTTTGTATTTATATTTTATTAATAAATATTCCTATATTATATGAATTAGTTGGCTTTAGAATAAAATCTCTTATCAATTATACAAGAGGATTAGAAATTCAAGATGATTCATTAAGAACTAGAAATACTCTTATAAACAGAGGTTGGAATTACTTTTTATCAAAACCTTGGCGAGGATATGGATTGGATGGTTTTAAATTTCTTAAAGGCTCATATGGTATGTATTCGCATAATAATTTTATAGAAATACTAGTGTCTGGAGGAGTCATAGCTTTTGCCATTTATTATACGAATTATGCGATAATTCTTATCAAAGCTTTTTTATTAGGTGAACAAGGGCATGACATTATGAAATTAATGTTCACTATTGCTTTTATTATGTTGATTATGGATTATGGTGCTGTTACCTATTTTGGTCGTATGTATATAAACATACCAATATTAACAGTTTCTTTTGCTAGACTAAGTGAGATAAACACAAGCCATCATAAAGAGAAGGCGAAAACTATTAAAATTAGTGCAATAAAAAAATATATAAATAATCCCTGTAGAATATTTGCCTTACCTGCAGCTAGACGTGCGATGAGTTTTATTCCAGATAAAGTATATTTGAAAATCTTATTTTATAGTTTGATAGGCAGGAAGTTAAACCTGGAAAATCCAAAAACATTCAATGAAAAACTCCAATGGTTAAAACTATATGATAGGAATCCTATATATACTAAGCTAGTAGACAAGTATGAAGTCAGAAAATTTATGGCTAGTGTTATAGGTGAAGAATATCTTATTCCTCTTATAGGTGTTTGGGATAAAGTTGAAGATATTGATTTTAATATATTACCAAATCAGTTTGTATTAAAATGCACACATGATTCCGGAGGGATTATTATATGCACGGATAAAAGTAAGTTGAATATTGCTAATGTAAAGAAAAAATTAAGAAAATGTCTTAATAAAAATTTTTACTACTATGGTAGGGAATGGCCATACAAAAATATAAAACCTAAAATTATATGCGAAAAATATATGACAGATGAATCAGGAACAGCTCTTAAAGATTATAAGCTCATGTGTTTTAATGGCAAAGTAAAATGCGTTTTTGTTTGTTCAAATAGGAACTCCGTTGAAGGGCTAAATATAGATATATATGATATGAATTGGGATTTAATGCCGGTACAGAGACCTGATTCTCCCAATAGCGGAGTTGTTACACCGAAACCTAAAACATTTGATATGATGGTAGAATTTGCTCAAAGGTTATCTAAAGATATACCTTTTGTTAGAGTAGATTTTTATGAAATAAATGGACAATTGTATTTTGGGGAGCTAACGTTTTATCCTGCTTCAGGTTTTGAAAAATTTGAACCGGAATCATATGATTATTTACTTGGTAGTTGGCTACAACTTCCTTCAATAAATTGTAAATAATTAAACAGGGAGAATAAAACCCATGGTAATACTAATAGTAGCCGATTTAGTTCCGACACAAGTAAATAATGTCTTATTTCAGCAAGGTGATGTTGTTTCTCTGCTTGGAGGAGATTTGCTTTCATTATGGAATTCAGCAGATATTCGTATATTTAATCTAGAAGTTCCTCTGACAGATAAGGATGAGCCTATAGACAAGTGGGGACCTAATCTTATTGCCCCAACAAGTGCAATTAAAGGTGTACAAGCTTTAAAACCCAGCTTAATAACCTTAGCTAATAATCATATCATGGACCAAGGTATTCAAGGTCTAATTTCTACAACAAACATATTAAAAGATTACAATATACCTTATGTTGGAGTAGGTAATAATTTACAAGAAGCTAGTAGACCTTATATATTAGAGTACGGTGGATTAAAAATTGGAATTTATGCCTGTGCGGAACATGAATTTTCAATAGCGACTGAAAATAGTCCTGGCGCAAATCCTTTTGACCCTTTAGAAAGTCCAGACCATATACAGCTGTTAAAGGAAAAGTGTGATTATGTTGTTGTCATATATCATGGAGGAAAAGAGCATTATCGTTACCCATCACCTAATCTTCAAAAAGTCTGCAGGAAAATGGTAGATAAAGGAGCAGATCTGATTGTATGCCAACATAGTCATTGCATCGGCTGTTTTGAATATTATAAAGGAGCTACGATAGTCTATGGGCAGGGAAATTTTATATTTAACAAGCGCGATAATGAGTTTTGGAATACAAGTTTGGCAATAAAACTTGATATAGAAATGAGCTTATCTATCGACTATATACCAATTATACGAACAGAAAGGGGTATTAGATTAGCTAATAGTAGTGAAGGAAAAGAAATAATTGAAAAATTTTATGAAAGATCCAAAAAAATACTGGAACAAAAATTTTTAGAAATGCAGTATAGAGAATATGCTGAAGAAAATATAGACAATTATTTAAGAAAATTTGCTGGTTTTGGCAGATGGTTGTCAAGAATAGATAGATATATATTAAGGGGACTGTTACTAAAGACAATATATAATAAAGAAAAAATGCTAGCAGTACAAAATTATATTGAATGTGAAGCTCATAGAGAGTTAATACTTGAAGGTATTAGAATAAAGAAAAACAAATTATAATGCCAGATGAAAAAGCCCGGCTTTTTATATTTATTTTTATTTTCAGGAGGGTAGTTGTGAAAGTTATAGAAAAAATAAATATAAAATCTTTTATAACTTCTAAAGTGAAAGGCTTAATTAAAATCATAATAAAAATTTATATGATAATCTGTAATAAACTATATGGTGTAGATGATAATAAAATTGTTTTTACTAGTTTTAGTGGGAAGTCATACTCTGATAATCCTCGGGCGATATCAGAAAAGTTACATGAAATAGTACCAGATTTTAAAATCATTTGGTTATTTAAAGAACCACAAAAAAAGAAAAATCTTGTACCAGATTATGTTACCTGTTTAAAAGTAAATTCTATTAGTGCTTATAAAACTCTTGCAACATCAAAATTTTGGGTGGACAATTTCTGTAAGCCTTTATATATGTATAAAAGCAACAATCAGGTTTATATCCAAACTTGGCATGGAGATAGAGGATTTAAAAAGATTCTACATGATTCTCCGTTTGTTTCTACAAACTATAAAATATTTGAGAGTAATAATTGTGATTTGATAATATGTGGGTCAGATTATGGAGAACGAAAATACAGGACAGCTTTCCGTTATAATGGAGCAATATTAAAATATGGTTGTCCAAGAAATGATGTTTTAATTCGAAATAGTGAAATAAAGAAAGAAGCAATTAAAAACCATCTTGGTATTAAAAGCAATATTAACATATTATTATATGCACCAACTTTGAGGCGTGAAGCCGTAAAAAGTAAAAAACCCCAATCAATTAAAGATATAGATTTAAGTGCTGTTCTGAAGTTATTAGAAGATAAAACCAAGAAGGAATGGATTTGTTTAGTAAGAGCACATAGCGCAGTAAAAGGGCTAAGTGGAATACCTGACGATTTAGTAAAATTTATTGATGTTACTTCTTACGAAGATATGAATGAATTGCTACTAATATCAGATTTTCTTATCACAGATTATTCATCAAGCGCTGGAGATTTTGCATTACTAAATAGACCTATAGTATTATTTCAACCTGATAGATTAGACTATATTAAAAGGGATAGAACCTTTTATTTTAACCTAGATGATTCCCCTTTTATAATTGCTCAAAACAATGAAGCATTACTAGAAATAATTTGCAATTTAGAATGGGACTTAATACCGCAAAACTGTAAAGAAATTTTAGATTTTTATGGAACCATAGAAACAGGAGAAGCTTCAAAAAAAGTAGTTGATTATATTATTAATCACTAACACTTATTTCTTGCTATTCATGCAGGCATAGAAACTAATAACAATAATAATGAATTTTACTGGGGATTGATAGAATGAAAAAATACAAAATTGGTTATACAACAGGAGTTTTCGATTTATTTCATATAGGACATTTAAATATATTAAAAAGAGCTAAATCTCAATGTGACTATTTAATAGTTGGAGTGACTACAGATGAAGAGGCAATGAGGCTAAAAAATAGAAAACCAGTTATTAATTTTGAGGAAAGAAAAGCCATAGTCGAGTCCATTAAGTATGTTGACTTAGTTGTACCAGAAGATGATTCTGATAAAATAAAAGCTTGGGAAAGATATAAATTTAATGTCATTTTTAAAGGTAGTGATTGGAAAGGAACAGAAAAGTGGAACTATTACGAAAAATATTTTTGTTCAAAAGGTGTAGACGTAGTTTATTTTCCATATACCCACGGCATTTCATCAACAAAATTAAGAGATGTTCTTGATAAAATAATGGGAATGTAAATAATCCTGTGTATTCACATTGAACATTCTTTTGTATTTTTGTTATTAAGTAATGACTATTAATAATTCATTACTGAATACAGGATATAAAATTAAAAGTAACGAATAAAGTTTATGATTGAAATGTATATGATGTATTAATTAGAAGCTAAAAGGAGAGAACCACTTTGACAAAAGCCAACAAAGCAGCAAAATCAGTTTTTATATTAGCAGTTTTTGCTTTAACAAGTAAAATTCTAGGTTTTTTTAGGGAAATTCTTATTGCATCTAAATTTGGTGCTGGTATAGAAAGTGATGCTTTTTTTATCGCGCAAACTGCAACAGGATTGATATCTACCATATTTATAGGCTCAATCAAAACCACCATGATACCAATTTTATCTGCCATTGAAGCCAAGGAGGGTAAAAAGGCCAAGATACTGCATACCAACAATTTTCTAAATATATTCCTCTTAATTACAATATTTTTCATACTAATTATATTTGTTGTTACACCATATTTTATTAAAATCTTAGCCGTAGGCTTTGAAGGTTATCAGCTTGAGTTGGCAGTGATGCTTACCCGTTTAGGACTACCTATTATATTTTTATCTTGCTTGCTTTATGTATTCAGGGGCTACCTTCAGAGCGAGATGAGGTTTGCCGAGGAGGGTGTATCAGCATTACCTTCCAATTTTGTGCTTATTTTTTACTTGCTGTTACTGTCAAATGTATTTGGGATAAAAGGCCTAATGGTTGCCAAAGTAATTGCAGTTTTATCACAGATTATAATCCAGATCCCAAACTTGAAAAAGTTGAGCTTCAGGTATAATGTTTATATAAATCTTGCCGATCCATATTTGAAAAAATTTATGTCCCTTATACCACCGGTATTAATCAGCGTTGGTATTAGCGATTTAAACAGAATAATTGACAGATCTATGGCTTCCACACTGTTAGAGGGCAGTATTTCTGCCCTTAATTATGGAAGCCGTTTGACAAGCTTGATTCAAGGCATATTTATCATGACACTGTCCACTGTGATTTTTCCAATGCTGTCGAATGAGGTCAACAGAGATAATATTGCAAACTTCAAAAAGATGTTAAGATACGGCTTTAATACCATTGTTTTAATTACCATTCCAGCAACAGTAGGTATGATAGTTTTAGCTGAACCAATAGTTAGAATTGCTTTTCAAAGGGGAGTTTTTGGCGCTGAGGCTACCTATTTAACAACAGGGGCTTTAATATTTTATTCTATCGGTCTGGTGGCCGTATCTTTAAAATTCTTGCTCAACAAGGCATATTATTCTATGCAGGATACCAAAACTCCAATGATTAACAGTATGATTGCCGTTAGCATTAATATTATTTTAAATCTCATGCTGATCCGCTATATGGCTCACAGAGGGTTAGCCTTGGCAACTTCGATCTCTGCTATTGCTTCTTGTGGTCTGCTTATATATCTGTTAAGGAAGAAAATAGGTGCACTGGGTATAAAGAGCTATATAACTTGTGGAATTAAAGCACTTATTTCATCCGTTATTATGGGAGCAGCTGCTTATTTTATGTATTATTTCTTAAACAATATAATGGGACATAGTAAGATAGGAGATTTGCTTGCTTTGTTAATATCTGCAGGTACAGGTGCACTGCTATATTTTGCTTTTATATATATAATGAAAGTAGAAGAGTTTCAATGGCTTGTAGGGCTGATAAAGAAAAAGGTTTTTAAGAATATGGAGAACAATAAGCTTGATTAAATCTTATATGGTTTTAGTACAATCATTATTGTACCCAATAGATTATACCCAACAGAAAGGCAGGTATTACAAAATGTTCAAAATAGCAGTTTCAGGAACGGGATATGTGGGTCTGGTCGCAGGAGTATGTTTTGCAGAAGTTGGCCATCAGGTCA
>JAAYMO010000278.1 GCA_012521375.1 Clostridiales bacterium | reverse complement strand
CATCAAACCATGTTGCTTTATTATTTCTTGCCTCTTTTCTCTCTTTCAGTTTAATATTAATCCTTTCATCACGATATAATTTTAATACCTTTCTCAATCTATCAACACATTCATCATTTACTTCAAACTCTTCTTCATTATTTTTATATATAAATAACGAATAACACTTCCTATTACCAAACTCTTCTCCTTTATGTATATATCCAATAATAATCTCAGGATTATCAAATATGATATCGTTATAATCTACATATGTTTTTTTACTATTTATATTTTTTACAAAGACACCTTGTCCTTCTTTTACAGTTTTCATTTTTTCCTCATTAACATTCTTAATAGTTTTACTATCTGCTGGTTTTATTACCCATCTCCCATTTCTTCTTATTAGAAAGCCGGGATTTTTTGGCTCATTAGTCCTTTTATATAAATCCCTTTCTAAATCTACAGAAGACATGCAACAATTAAAAGCAGCTTCATAAGCAGAACGAATAACCCCTCTTATTTCACTTCCAGGAATGATAGGTTTAGAATACTTATCCGTTCTATCTTCTCCTGATATATCATCATACGAAAAAAAATCATAACTCTTTTTATCAGTTCCCACTCTTTCTTTAAATGCATATTCTTCAGTAATATTTGGAATAAATATTGGGGTTTTGGTAGTTATTTGACATACCATATATCCTGTCAATAATTCATCTTTTCCATCATTTTCATATGATTCGTATGGCTTTCTAACACATTCTTCATCAATATTTATAAAAGCATAAGGATTCACGAAATACTTTCCGCTTTCTACAGGTCTTTCCTTTTTCTCTTTGGACATGTCTTACACCTCCTTTTTTCCTAATGTAAACTCTACCAAACGATTATCTACAATCTCCATTAAACCATCCTCGTTAAAATCCACATAATATCTTACTTTCAAAAATACATTCGGATCAGATTTATTAGTTTTTTCTAAGGTTTTGCTTGAAGGAAGATAAATCCTAATTCCTCGATTATCCTCATATAATCCTATCCATGATCCTTCAACTTTTACTCTTGTCCCATATAATAACAGCTGCTCATCATAATAATCAACTTTACCCTCTTCTTCTTTCTCGTTCTCATTAATATATCTCATATTGTATTTATCCTTACCGCTTTTAATAATTCGCAATTCTGAATTTAAATCGAAAATTCTTATTTCAAGCATATTCTCAAGTTCTATTCCTGAACCATCATAATAATAAAAAGAACCGTTACTATATTTGCCAATATAAACTCCTTGATATTTATGCTCTAATACTAAATAGTCCTTGTTTTCCTCAAGGTTTGCCCTTATTTCTTCTTCTATCTCACTTGCTGTGATCTCTTTAAACAATCTTTTATACCCATCTACGAAAGACCAACTCATCAATTTCCACCTCTCAAATAATTCAATAAATCTCTTAAATATCTTTTTTCTCTCTCATCATTTACATCTTCACCATCTAAAGAAATTGAATTCACTCTAACCAAGCCTCTCCCAATAGAAGTTTCACCACCAATTGCTACAATGCCAGCATTTAACTCTTTTAAAACCAACAAAAGCAATCCTATTACATAATCGTTATTTTTCCTTATTAATATTTCTAGTTTTGTTCTCCCAAAATACAAAGGCTTCTCATTATATAAACCTGTATCCATAGCACCCCCAGTAAATCTATCAATCCTTACCCTTTGTATCAGCAACTCTCTGGTCTTTTCATGTCCATCCACTATGACTGATTCCCTAATTTTTACAAGAGATGCCTTTTAAGCCTTTTCATCTTCTTCATCTTGAACATATCCAAAAATATCCTTTATTATTTTATCTACATTCACATTTAAGCTGTTTCTATGCAATTCTTCAAGAATCATTATACTACTTTGTCTAATAGTACCCACCCAGCTTGTCCCAGGTATTACTGGTTTGCCGTTACATTTTATATGTTCATAATCAACTTCAGGATAACCTTCTGAAAACTTAGAATACTGCCTTATTATTATACTGCTACAAATATTAATCTCTGCAACCAGTCTATTGTATAATGTTTCATTATGAAGCATATTATCATCACACAATTCCATATAACTCTTAATGTTTGGTAAGAAGTTTTCCCAATCAAAATTTATCCATTTATCCCAATCATTATTATCTTTTTTGAAATCCAACTCTAACATAGATAATTCGTTTGTATCAATGGATATGTATCCAAACCCTCTATTAGCTTTTGCTCCTAAAAAGATTTCTCCTTTTTCTAATCCATAGAGAATTTGTGCCAACATTCGCTTAAAATAATTTTCATACATAGAATAACTATCTCTTATTACCAATTCCATTCTAAGTATGAAACTGGCACCTGTTTCTAATATCTCATAGTCATATTTTGAACCCTTAACCGATGCTTTTCTCTTATTTAATTTTACTCCATCTCTAATACTTAATTTATAATCACCCACAAAAAATCCATCATAAATATTTATACAACTCATAGTATAATCGCCATAATCTTTTCCAAACATCAATCCTATAATATCTTTATCATAATTAGACAGTTGTTCTATATAATCTCTAAAAACTCCTGCTATAGAAGATGCAGGTATAAAAGGAATACCCTTGCTATCTTTTAATACTTCTATATCTGCATTGTGTGAATCTCCTGAGCCTATGATTAGAGGAGTTTCTAGCTTAATGGGGACTTTAACATATATTCTCTTTACTACCTTACCAATCTTATCTTTCATAATTAATCCCCTTTCTTTCTCTCTTCAAATTTAATATAGTTCAACAATGTCAAATAATAATACTTAAAGTAGTTGAACAAATTATTTTTGAAATATTCAAATATCCCATATTCCTTAGGAAGATCCATATTATCAAATATGTTTATAAATTTATGTTCAATGCTACTTTCTAAATTTTTTCTATCTAAATCAACATGGAATTTATCTTCCAAAAATAGCCTAATAGCTGCTTCTTTCTTTTCTTTAATTGAAAT
>JAAYMO010000277.1 GCA_012521375.1 Clostridiales bacterium | reverse complement strand
CTCTTCTGTTATAATTACTTTCATAGGAAAGATCCCTCCGATTTCTGTTTTTTGTGGTAAATAACATTATATCAGAGGTCTTTCCTTTTTTCATGCTTCCCTGTCACAAATGTATTATCTCATATCAGTTTTTTTATTTTGCACAATTTTAGGGCTGAAAACATTATTTAAGATTATTATAACTCCTGTAATATCTCATCATATTTTGCTTTAACTTTTTTCAAATCGTTCCACATCAATCTTTTCTTACTCTCATCCCTGAGCAAAGCTGCTGGATGAAAAGTCGCTGTCAAATAATATCCTTTTCTTTCGAACCATTGTCCTCTGATTTGGCTAATCCTCGTATTCCTATCTATAATATACTTTGCAGCTGTAGCTCCTAAACAAACTATAATTTTAGGCTTTATTATGAGGACCTGTCTGCGCAAATATGGAAGGCAAGCCTCAGCTTCATCCTCCATAGGAGTCCTATTATTCTCCGGCCGACATTTACAGATATTTGTTATATAGAAGTTCTTTTTTCTTTCAAAATCTAGAGCAGTAAGAGCTTTATCCAAAAGTTGACCTGCTTTACCAACAAATGGTCTGCCCATCCTATCCTCGTCAGCACCCGGAGCTTCTCCAACAAACATTAAAATTGTGTTCGTAACACCTTCACCAAAAACTAGATTGGTTCTTTTTTTATATAACCTGCATTTCTTACAATCTTTTACAAGTTCCTCCAGCTCTTCTATGGTAAACATAAAGCACCTCGTTTTATATATTTTTATTATATGCATAATAATTTCTACTATCATGAGATCAAATTCAATTATTTATTAAATATAAATATCGTCTTTACATTAATATGTTTTTGCATAAAAAATAGTTTATCTGATTTCTCATATTATTCTATAGTTCTGACTTTTTGTATATAAAATCCTCATCAATAAATAGCTGAATAAGAACTCCCGTATCCTATAACTTACAGCGATCTAATCACCATTAATTCAGTACTTTCACTGTTTAAAATTTCTAAATACTAATACCATATTTTTTTAATAATTAAAAAACATTTCACAAAACATTTCAATGACAAAAAAGCTTATTAGATGCTGAATCCTGCCGCAGTTATTGTAATACAAAGATATTATAATAAAGATATTTAAAATATTAAATCTTACTATTCATTATATGGCTATTTATATAAAATTACAATTTTATTAGTTACTAAGGTCAACTTATAAAAAATTCTAATTGAAAATGTTTCAGTAAAAGGAAACTTTTTTCGTTATTTTGAATATAAAACTTTAAAAAAATTAAGGTTTAATAGAATTCAATTAACAATCTGAAATTAAAAAATTTTTTCTCTAAACAAGTGATGTCTTTAGAAATCTATATAACAAAACAGTGCTTCCAAAAGCACTGTTTTATAAAATATTGTTATAATGTAAATATTCTTTAAGTTTACGTAAATCCTCCAAATATACCAGCTTCAACTCAGCTCTGTATATTATACTAGCTGGGTGGTAAAGAGGAAACAAAACCATGGTTTTACCGGTAAAATTTATATCTAAAGGTTTTCCATGATACTTACCTATAGTTGCAGTTTCGCACCCAGTAAGGCATTTCAGAGGAACATTTCCAAGGCTGACCAATAGTTTTGGGTCCAATATCTCCAGCTCTTTCTTCAAAAAGGGTTCGGATATCTTAATCTCCTCCCTTGTAGGAGGGCGATTGGATATCCTTTGAGTTTTTCTATTAATTCTATATGGTCTGAATTTAACTACATTGGTTATGTATATTTCTTCCCTTTTCAATTCCAAAATTTCCATAAATTCTTCCAAATTCTTGCCAGCTTGACCAACAAAGGGCTTTCCTTTTTCTACTTCATTCCGGCCAGGAGCTTCTCCTATGAGAGCAATTTGAGCACCTGGCATTCCATCACCATATACAAGCGGAACATCTTTCTTAAAATATTCATCTATAAATTTTTTTAGATTAAAATTGTTTTGTCGTAAATCATCTAAATTATCCTTCTTCATCTATTGCCTTTTTCACTCCCGTGCTATTATAAAAATTAATAAATATACCTGCGGCTACCAATATCATTCCAAATATAATTCTTAAACTAATGCTTTCTCCTAAAAAAACTACAGTTAAAATTGTTGCAATAGCAGGTTTAAGAAAAAACACCATGGAACCTTTGCTTGCACTAAGTATTTTCAAAGCTTCAATGAAAGTAATATATGCAAAGCCAGATAAAACTAAACCTAAGTACATTATTCTAAAAAAGCCTTCCTTTGGAAAATAAAAAATAGGCAATCTCATAAACATCAGTACCGGAATAGTAAAAATGCTTCCGATTATTGCTGAAAGACTTATCATGGTTATGCTGCTTATGTTTTCTGCTTTATTTTTCCCTAATACAGTGTACAACCCAAATGTCATTGAGGCAATTACACCCAATAACAAACTTAATGGAGTATCTCCAGTTGAATCAGGCTTATATATTATAAGAATAATTCCGATAATGCCAAGAATCATACAAATTATATTATTTTTTGAAATACATTCTTTGAGTATTAAATATGAAAACATTACAACAAAAATAGGATTAGAGCTTATCAATATAGCTGCTGTTGAAGCTTTACCCATGTATATTGCTAACTGAAGGCTACCCATACTTACAACAGTATTTAATATACCCAAAGCGCCAAAGAATAGCCAATCCTTCTTAGTTATTTTTTCTTTTCTCACTATAACCCAAGGTAAAAGGGCTAACCCCCCTAGCAAAAATCTAATAAAAATAAGCTGAAGTGGATGAATTAGATCTTTTAAGCTAGATGAAACCACTTCTAGGGTGCTAAAAATTAATATAGTTATACCAAGATATATATATCCTTTTAATTTTTCGTGAACCATTATAACCTCCTTAATATTATTTATAAAAAGCATTAATTGATTCATTTACAGCTGTAATAATGAACTCTTCTATATCCTTTTCCTTTAGAAATTGAAGATTATTTTTTGGCTTATTATCAACATTGCTATAATAAGCCTTTATATTTTTTATATTATCATATATTAGAGCAGGAGGAAAATCCAAAAAAAATTCTAGATTCACATCTATAGAACTAAATATTAAAAATATATTATTTTCAGGGTTTTGTTCAAGATATTCAAAATCTAATATACACATATCTTGATTAAACAAAAAATTGAAATCTTCTTTGCAATTATATCTTTTTTTAATCGGCTTATAATATATTTCGCTCCAGAGATTGTCTACTATTAGATGAAAATAATAGCCCCAGTAAAAAGCTCTTGTTTTATCAGATCTATGAAGAAGAGTTTCTGGTCTTAGATGTCTATTATAATAACACTTGACATCTATGTATTTTTCTTGATTTTTGCTTTTATAAAAGTGGGTCATTTCTTTTCCCCCAGAATCAGGAGTTATAAATCCTGCCATAAAATAATCCAAGTCCAAGTCTTTTATTCTTTCTTTTATTTTCTCTGCTACTCTTAAGTGGGTAAGCAAAGTAGTCATATTATGTTCACTTCCCCGTGCTCATTTTATACTGTTATTTTAGCATAAAAGGTACTTCTTGGGTATTCCTTTTTAGTCAGTTCTCTGCCTCTGGTCGCTTGTCTATTTTGCTAGGGTATTCCTCTAGAGTCTTTTTGAAACCACAAAATACACTAAAACCACGGCTTTTTAGTTCGTTTTTCGCTAAGAACTGCTAACAAAGCTCACAATATATCTTCAGCACATATCTAAATATGCACACATAGAAGCTTTCTTAGACACAGCAAAATATAAGTAATATATTATAGAGCATAAAATATTAATTTTGGTAACCCTACGGGTCACAGGTGATATTCTAATGCTCATCTAAAAGTAAATTCTAACGGTACAAAACGAGCTAAAAAAACCGTAAAGCCGGCAAGGAGCCCTTTATAAACCGTGTCCTTCAGTGTTTTTAGTGGTTTCAAAAAACAAAAAATAAAAAAACCCGGCAACGACCTACTCTCCCAGGACCTTTCGGTCCTAGTACCATCGGCACTAGAGAGCTTAACTTCTGTGTT
>JAAYMO010000276.1 GCA_012521375.1 Clostridiales bacterium | reverse complement strand
TTTTGAGGACTGCTTTTGAGGTCAAAGTTGTGCCATTTATGGTAGTGCTCAAATGGTATAAGCTTTTTGTCAACGCATCCATGAGCGGCATAGGTGCAATTTCTGGTTATCTGTATGGTGACACCCTGGCTGATGAAAATGCTACAAGGCTGGCTATAAAGATAATCACTGAGGCATACGATGTCACCAGAAAAGCAGACATACCGTTTCCCGAAAAGGCACTTGCTCCATTCCCTACTCCGGATAAACTTACGGCAAGGTCTGAACCTGCTCTGAAGAAAACTATTGCTATGCTGAATGCTGTACTAAAAGATCATCATGCAATAAAATCATCTGTGCTTCAGGATCTTGAGAAAGGCAAGAAAACGGAGATAGATTATTGGAACGGCTACATTTCAACTTTGGGCAAAAAATTGGGAGTGGAAACACCAGTAAATGATGCTATTACCAGTATGGTAAAAGAAATAGAAGCAGGCATAAGAAAGATAACTCCAGACAATATCAAAGAACTATGCGACAAAGGCCTTCATAAATTCCGCAAGGAATACTACGAAGGAATCATGGATGAATATAAGGATGTTACTCAGTGCATAATCTGGCCAAAACCTACTTTAGGCTTCATGCTGAGCGATACATACACCAGACCCTTCTTCGAGCCAGGTTCACCCAAGTGGGATATACCCAAGCCCTTTGTGTTGAAGATTGCAGCATGCGGTGCTTACATTATGCCATCTGTAAATCCCAATCAGCCACTGACTCAGGCTGCAATAAATGAGCAGGTTGAAAAGTCCATTGACTTAGGTGCCTGTGCCTGCCATATCCATGTGCGTGACGATAATGGAATGCACACCCTTGATTTAAAACGATTCCATGAAGTCATAGATAATTTGAGGGCAAAATACGGCAAAGAAAACCTCCTCATCGACGGATGTCCCGAAGGTGGAAAGGACTTTTTAGACACCTGCGGACCATTGATTGAGTTCAAGGATGATTGGGAGACCTGTCCTTTAACATGTGCTGCAGTATGGTTGGGCAATCTGTTGTTTATACCGTCAACCTCCAAGGCAACTCAAGGAATGGGTGAAATAATGGAATCCGTGGGCATAAAACCCGAAATGGTTTGCCACGATTTAGGAGATATAGACAATGCGAGGAGATGGCTCATAGATACAGGCATAGTAAAGAAGCCTTATTACTTCCGTATCTGTATGGGAGAGCCGGGATGGGGCACAGTGACAAATCCAAGGGCCCTCATGGACACATATCGCCAGGCATGCGACAGGATACTGGAAATCGATCCTGACTCCAAGGTCATGGTGTCCATGTCAGGCCGTGCTGGTATTTGGGGTGTAATGCTTGCTGCTATGTATGGCCCACCAATAATAGGTGCCAGAATAGGTATGGAAGACTCCATATGGATGAGGCCATTCGATGATGAGGTCATAAAGGATAATCCTTCCATAGTGGCTGAAATAGTCAAAGGCTTGGAATTCCTGGGCAGACGTCCTGCAACTGCCAATGAGTACAGAGAGATGCTGGGTCTCCCCAAGGTGTTTGACAAGAAGTAAAGGAGCGGATTTACCGCTCCTTCAGAAGCAATGGGGACGGTTCTTTTTGCTTATTATCGGAAGCAAAAAGAACCGTCCCCATTGCTTCTCTGTATCTACTTCAGTTTCAGCTTTGCTAATGCATCAGCAAGAGCTGTGTTGATAGGTTCTTCCTTTTTCTTGCTCTGTTTTTTAAGATAATTTGCCACTTCTTTTTTAGATACAGCTGTGTTTTCTTTTTTCTTTCTTTCGTTGAAAGCAGAAAGCTTCTCCCTATAACCGCAGTTGCATATAAAGATTTGCCCTTCTCCCTCTCCATGTAGTTCCAGCTTCTTATGGCAGTTAGGACATCTAACATTGGTTATCTTTGATATGTTTTCTCTATACCCGCATTCCCTGTCTTGGCATATAAGCATCTTACCCTTCTTACCGTTGACTTCCAGCATATATTTGCCGCATCTGGAGCATTTAATCCTGGTCATATTATCATGTTGGAATTTTTTTTCGCTATTCTTTATTTGATTAACAACTGATTTTGCATATTTCTTCATCTCATTAATGAATATATTTTTATCTATA
Organism: Clostridiales bacterium; assembly: GCA_012521375.1. Taxonomy (GTDB): domain Bacteria; phylum Bacillota; class Clostridia; order Lutisporales; family Lutisporaceae; genus Lutispora. The sequence continues at coordinate 775 of JAAYMO010000276.1, read as the reverse complement.
AGACCATTAGATATAGAGTTCAATTTTTGCTCCCATTGAGCGGTGAGAGCAGGTGATTTCAATTCTTCCGGTACCAGCTCAAGTAGTTGCTTTCCCTTGGAAGTTATATATATATCCTTTCCTCTCTTCTCCAATAAAAATGTGTTAAACAGTTTATCAATAATATCCGCTCTTGTTGCAACAGTGCCGATACCACCTGCTTCACCAATGGTCTTTATCAAATCCTTACTCTCTCCAGCCATATATTTTGCTGGGTTTTCCATTGCAGAAAGCAATGTGCCTTCGTTGAAAGGTGCAGGAGGTTTTGTCATCCCCTTGGTCTGAACCAAAGATGTGATATGAAGCTTTTCTCCTTTTTCAATTTTAGGCAGCATTTGATCCTTCAAATCTTCTTTAGCATCATCGCCTTCTTCTTCGGAATCGAAGCTATTATTGTAAACTTCCTTCCATCCATAGTTAATTACAGTTTTCCCCTTGGCTATGAAGGTTTCCTCACCTATCTTAGCTTTTATAATAGTTTCCTCATATTCAAAGGGCGGGAAGAGCACTGCAAGAAACCTTTTTACCACTAGATCATATACCTTTCTTTCCCTATCACTTAGTTTGCTCAAGTAACTTTTCTGCTCTGTAGGTATTATGGCATGGTGGTCAGATACCTTTCTATCGTCTACAAAGTTCTTATTGCCTTTTATAGGGTTTCTCAGTATCTTGGCGGCTGCAGCTGCGTAAGGCCCTACTCCGCAGGCCTTTACCCTTTCTGCCAATGTGTCCACAA
>JAAYMO010000275.1 GCA_012521375.1 Clostridiales bacterium | reverse complement strand
CTAAACACTGGTGATACTGTATCAACTTTATAATTAGAAAAATATTGATTTGGATTTCCTGCCAATACATAATCTCTCGATTTGGCATTTTCAACTCTTAAGTATATTCCATCATCTCCGGTGGTATCATTGTCTGGGATTATGCCAGTAAATATTATTTGTGATCCGTTTCTTGATATGTCTAAATCACAGATTTTTTCACCATCAGGCTTATTCCCTTTTAGTAGAGATGCTGTAGCGGTAAAATTGTTTGCCAGAGTAGTATTATTAGCTCCAACATTATTAGTTATATTTGCTGTGATCCTAACGATTCTATAATTCTTATTAAAGTAATAATTAGTGCCACCAAGATTTGTTTCGACAACCTCTGTTCTGCTGCTGGCTATGCTTAGATTTGCCAGCCTGAATACTTTTCTTTTGAATGCAACATTAGAAGTTCTAGTAGCATTGTTAGTACTTCTTGTTTTGAACTGCCATTCAAAACTAAATGTTAAATAATCCAAGTCAAGTTCTGTCATTTTATCCCACAATGCTTTTTCCGGCCGGAATGTGAAACTATCGTTATTCTGCTGAAATGTGTAATGTGTTCCGTTTTCAAATCTGTCGTCTACTTCTAGTTTTATAGGGGCTGGTGGATCATCTCTATGGTAGGGATTATAAGTGCCATACTGATCAGTTATTTGTATGGGTATATTATTGTAACAACCCCACTCTTTTCCGGAATTACCAGAAAAATTATTAGCGTCGGTTTCAGAGAATAGCACACCTCTGGTCATGCTGCTTACAGGGTCACTGGTAATGTTTCTCTTTGTGTGTGCACTTAGACTTAAATATAAATAGTCTCCTTTGTATAACCAGTTCTCTGCCCAGCCAGGTTGATATTCAGTTTTTCTGACAGTCTTATAATAAAGTCCTCCTGCAATCTTAGGAATTCCTATTTCCCAATACTCCGGAAGCCAACCAGAAGCAGCTCCACCTCCACCATGATAAACTCTTGCACTTTTAAGCATCCATGGATCATAAGGAAATTCATAATAATAGGTTCGACAATCCCCTCTCTCGTGATCGTTTGCTGAACTACTTAATTCAGTCCAAAGGTCTTTATTTGTAGGAGACCATCTTTTTAAATCATTATCATAATATTCTAAATCCTCGTGACTGTATAGATAAGCCCTAATACTGGAATCGGTGCCAGCATCCCTTACATCCGCGGTTTTAACCGTAATTGGGATATGATAGGTTTCAGCGTTTACCTCATACGCAGGAAGTATCATTGTAAAAAGAATCAAAAAGACCAATAACATGGCTAATGGCTTTTTTAGCAGTTTTCCTGCAACTTTCATATTCTCTCACACCTTCTTTCATATTTTTATATTAAATCAATACTAGGATTAACTTTCTGTAATCTAAAAGCTGATTATTTTTATCTCCGTTTTCAGATGAATGATAAATACGTTTTTCCCCTTAATACATAATCTCTTAAAAACCTCCTTAAAGTCTTTTTACGAACTCATAGTTAAACTGTATTGATTCGCCATCATCTTGATAAGAGTAACATATATTATTCTTGAACACATAACCCTAAAGGGTGAGTAAGTACAAAAAAATAGGAACATAAAACCTATGATAGGTTCTATGTTCCTATTCAATGCTTAAGTATTAGCTCATCAGTCTCTTCTCGCCTTCTATGTCCTGAATAGGCTTTATATTTTGAGTAACTTCTACTGTGCCTAAATAGTTGCCTTCAGCATCTCTTACAGCAAAGTATCTAATTAATGCATACACATCTCCCATCTTAATCCAGAAGTCTTCATGATCCTTTACTCCTGCTTTCAGATCTTCAACTATTTTTTCCACTACATGAACGCTTGCGGGAGGATGGCAATTCTCCACATTTCTCCCTATTATAGCCTTTGTCCTTGCAAATATTCTCTCTTTGCCCTGAGAAAAATATTTTACCACATCATTCTTATCAACAAATGTAATATCAAAAGGCAGTGTATTCAGCATAGCCTCCAATTCTTCCACTTTAAAAATGCCTGTTTCAAGCTTAACATAACCCGGTGCTTCCTTTGACACTTTGCTTGCATCTTTTTCCTCCAGATTTACTCGCTTAGGCTTCCATGGAGCAACAGATTCAATGAGGCAATATCCTATTTCACTACTTTCTTCAGCTACTATTATCCATTCATCTTCTGTAAGAGTATCCTTACACATTGGGAAAAGTATATTTTCCTCTTTAAAAATCATTTCTTTTATTTTATTGGCTAAACTTTCTGTCCTATTGACTATTTCTTCTTTATTTCCCTTGTAATTTTCCAATTCTATTTTTATTCCTTTTATCTCAGCT
>JAAYMO010000274.1 GCA_012521375.1 Clostridiales bacterium | reverse complement strand
TATCAGGTTCTCAAGTTCTCTTATATTACCTGGCCAATCATATTCAATCAATTCTTTCAGGTAATCCTTAGGTAACTCAATAACCTTCTTATTAATTCGTTTTGATATTTTATTCATAAAATAATCTATCAATAGCGGAATATCATCCTTTCTCTCCCTCAATGCAGGCAGCCTGATAGGCAGAACATTAAGCCTGTAGAACAGATCCTTTCTGAAATTTCCCCTTTTTACTTCTTCTACAAGATCTTTGTTGGTTGCAGCTATAATTCTTACATCTACGACGATCTCTTTGGTACTGCCTATCCTGCAGACAGTACCTTCCTCGATAACTCTGAGCAGTCTGGTTTGCATATCAAGAGGCATTTCTCCAATTTCATCAAGAAAAATGGTTCCTCCATCTGCTATCTCAAACTTCCCGGGATGGCCATTCTTCTTGGCTCCGGTAAATGCACCTTCCTCATAACCAAAAAGCTCGGATTCTATCAAGTTTTTGGGAATGGCACCGCAGTTTAAAGCTACAAAGGCTTCATTTCTTCTATTACTATAGTTATGAATAGACTGGGCAAAAACTTCTTTCCCGGTACCACTCTCTCCCATTATCAGGATGGTGGATCTACTGTCAGCAATTTGCTTAGCTAACTCAATGGTTTTTAGAAACTCTTTATTATTCCCAATTATCTTATCAAAGGTATATATAGCCTGCCGCCCCATTATCTTATTTGCTAGTTTTCTTACCTTTCTTATTTCTTTAAAAACATAAACAACACCATTCAAGTTTTCCTTAAAATCTCGTATGGGATAAACACTTAGATTGTATTGTAATACATTTTTCCTTGAGTTAACAAATACTTCCTCATCTAAGTAATTGTCATCGAGCCTGATTGCCTTAATGGCACTATCCCAGTCTTCAAACAAATCATAGGCCTTTTTTTGTTTGATTTCTTCCTCTGTGTAACCAAACAAATATAGCATGTGTTTGTTTACCGTAATTATATTTCCATCCAAATCCGATGTCATTATACCTGCAGGAATGGAATCAATTATTGTATCTGTATATATCTTGGCCGATTCCAGTTTCTTATTATATTCAACAATCTCCAACATCTTTTCTATTGCATTTACTGCCGCAACTACCATACCCAATGTATGAGAATTGACAGAATCATAATATCCTGTTAAATCCAGCACTCCGATAAGCTTATTATTAACATCCATTATTGGTGCTGCTGAGCAGGTCCATTTATGATAAGCCTTTATATAGTGATCTTCTCCGGAAATTTGTATTGGCTTTTTCTCTGTAAGTGCCAAGCTCATTGCATTTGTTCCGATATTTTCTTCATCCATATAAGCTCCCGGTATCATTTTGATAGCAAATGCTTCCTCTAATATCTCTTCGTCACCAATAACGTTTAGAATACATCCGTTTTCATCTGTTAAAATAGTAAAAAAATTAGATCCCTTAACAAAATTATATAGATGCTCAATAAAGGGCTTAGACAGTTCTATTAAATCCCTATTCCTTTTTAATACTTCTTGAAGAGCTGCTCCTTCAATTATTTTGTGACTATACATAAGCTCTGTATCCAAATTTCGTAATTTACACCTTTCCTTGGATGCCTCAATACTTTTCCTTATATTGAACTCAGTAGCCTTATTCATTACTTCCATCCCCTAACAGTTATTTCAGTATTTATTAATATTCTCTTCATAAAATTTTTTTCCTGCGTTTTTCAAGGTAACAGAGGAAAAAATGTTTCATTATTGACCACTGTATCAAATTGGAACACTCATTACCCTCAATTTTGTTCCAAAATAGAGCATAATATCAAGCTGATTTTTTCATATGATTATCTGCATCTGGAAACCATTGTAGATTAACAATTCTGTAAAAGTTGTCCTCACAACTTTATTGGCACATAAATTGCAATAGCTGTTAAAGATAGGCAGATTATTAATTAAAGGAGGTAATTTGATGAATAAGTTCATAAGAGTGGATATGACTTCATTAAAGGTTACCATCGGAGAAGTTCCCGAGAAGTATGTTAGTTTGGGAGGTCGTGCGCTTACCTCTAATTTTGTTGCAGACGAAGTAAAACCTACTTGTCATCCTTTAGGCAGGAATAACAAATTAATATTTGCCCCCGGCTTACTTAGCGGTACCTCAGCTCCCAACTCCGGACGTATTTCAGTGGGAGCAAAGAGCCCGCTTACAGGTACTATTAAAGAAAGTAACTCAGGCGGCTCCTTCTCACAAAAAATGGCCAGAATGGGTATAAAGGCCCTAGTTATTGAAGGTATGCCGAAAGATGATAAATTCTATGTATTAAAAATTGATATGAACGGTGTTTCAATAGATGAAGCTCCGGCAGAGATCCTCGGAGGTACCGGAAACTATGAAGCTATAAAAGTATTAAATGCTAAGTACGGTGATAAGGTAGGTATTGCTCTTGCCGGCCCGGCAGGTGAATATCGCTTGCCTACTGCGAATATTTCCTTTAAAGACCCTGAGGGCAATATACGAAGTGCCGGACGCGGAGGTTTAGGTGCTGTAATGGGTTCCAAAAAAGTAAAAGCTATTGTTTTAGACGATACAGGTGCAGGCTCAGTACCTATTGCTGACCCGGAAAAATTCAAAGCTGCTTCTAAGGTATTTGCTAAGGCCCTTTTGGATCACCCGGTTTCCGGTCAAAGCTTGGCAGCCTATGGTACAGATGTATTGATAAACATACTAAACGAAGCCGGCGGCCTGCCAGCCAATAACTTTACAGCTGGCCGAATAGAACACAATGATAATATATCCGGTGAAACACTAAACGCTACTATTTCAGAGCGTAGAGGCGACGGCAAGGTATCCCACGGCTGTCATCCCGGTTGTGTCATCAGATGTTCCCAATGGTACCCGGACAAACAGGGCAAATACATTACCAGCGGATTTGAGTATGAAACCATATGGGGCCTTGGTGCCAATGCCGCAATTAAAGATTTGGACGACATAGCTTATATAGACCGAGCAATGGATGATGTAGGCGTTGATAGTATAGAAACAGCCGTAGCTGTGGCCACCGCAATGGATGGCGGATTGCTGCCATGGGGTGACGGCAAAGCTGTGCTGGATGCTGTTAAGCAAATTGCTGTTCCTACACCTCTTGGACGTATCATCGGAGGAGGCACTGCCGTTGTAGGCAAGGTATGCGGACTTTACAGAACTCCAGTAGTAAAGGATCAGGGCATACCAGCTTATGACCCGCGTCCAATCAAAGGTATTGGTTTAACATATGCTACTACTCCAATGGGAGCTGACCATACCGCTGGATATTGTATATCCGGTAACATCCTGAAGGTTGGAGCTAACATGGATCCACTCAAGAAAGATGGTCAGATTGAATACGCACGAGCTATGCAAATCGGAACAGCTGCAGTTGATAGTACCGGAATGTGTCTCTTTGTATACTTCGGTATTGCTGATAATCCAGAAGGATATCAGGCCCTTATTGACATGATAAATGCACAGTATGGCTGGTCTCTTACAGCATCAGATGTAGATGAGCTTGGTAAATCTGTGCTTAAAGTAGAGCGTGCCTTCAATAAGGCTGCTGGTTTTACTAATGCACATGACAGATTACCGGAGTTTTTCGAGTATGAACCATGTCCTCCACATAATGTGGTTTGGGATTTTACTCCTGATGAGATCGATGAAGTATTCAATTTCTAGTACTCCATAGCATTTATTTAAATTAAGTATCGGAGGAGTGAAAATGGCTGAAAAAGAAAAGAAAACCATTGAAATCAGGGGCTTCCTTCACTTAGATAAATATTTGAGAAAAAAATTTGGTACCATTCCGTTAATTCATAAAATCGAAGAAGCAATTAAAGGTGCAGAACTAGCCAAAATACTTGAAATTCCCCTGGAAGAAATAGAAGTCATCTTTGTCAATGGTTTTGTTCAAGCCTTAGACCACATTATTCATCCAGGCGACAGAGTAGCTTTTCTGCCACCCGGTTGTCCGGGCCCATATAGAATAGCTCTTGGCTTTTACGGAAAAAACCAGAATAATGAAGCAAACTTTAAGATAAAAAGAAACACTGATTATGCTCTGGATGAAATATAAATGAATTATAACCTGATCTTAACTAAAATATTTTAAAATATCTTTTGAGAAAGGATCATATATAAATGATACGTGTAAAAGTGCGTTTATTTGCAACTTTAAGAGAAAATCGCGATAAGGAAATGATAATCGAATTACCTGACGGAGCAACTCTTTCAGATATTATTAAGCACTTGAACATTCCTAAAGAACAGGCTACGCTACTGTTAATTAACGGAAAGTTTGCAAAGCTTGATGAAGCACTTGAGGACAATGACACGGTATCAATATTCCCACCGATTGGAGGAGGCTAAAATAATGATATCGCGTCAGCATTATGCGTTTCCGAGAGAGGACATATAGAGAAGTCTATTGTCCACCTCCTAAAAAGCACCAGATTTTATCTGGTGCTTTTCGCTTATTTCTTTCTTTTATTTGAGGATATATTACATATGACTTATTCTATAATAAATTCCTCAGTTACAGGCAAATCATTCCATATGCTTCCATCAGAGCGATGGTATTCCCTTTTTACAGAACCGTCTAATTTTGTATAGTCTATAACAAAAAC
>JAAYMO010000273.1 GCA_012521375.1 Clostridiales bacterium | reverse complement strand
CTGCCTTTACCCGGATTGATTATGTAGGAGCAGCAAAACCCGAAGGCATGGCAGAGATGTTCCTGGATAGACCCTTTATATTTGCTATAATCAAGGCGGATGGATGCCCTTTGTTTGTAGGAGTTATCAACAATCCAAAAGCTGATTAGGGAATGAGGATAATGAGAAAAAGTGTAAATTCTAAAGTATTTGCTGCATGATCTCCATAATTAATAAGTGAAATTATTTATGGTATAATTTAGATATTGTTAGATAAAAATGTGTGTGCTGTGAGGTCTTATATATGGATATAATCCTTAAAGAAACATTAAAACAGTTAGGAGAATCAAAAACTGTATTAAGTAACAGTAATCTAAAAAAAATATATGAGCATTTTCCTGTTCCAAGAGAGTATAAGGTATTATGGGCAGATGTAAAGTTTGGTACAAGAATAAGTGGGTTAGTTATTGCAGACAAGGCTTTGGTGATTAAAGCTGATAAAGAGACATTAAAGAAACATAATGAAAATTGTAAGAATAAAAAAGATAGGCAAGATGCGATATATCATTTAATCAAGTGGGAATACTTTGACCCTAATGATTTTAAAATTAACACAGATAATGGGAATACCACCATCACATATTGCAAAACTGTAGTTTTAAGAACTGAAGGTAAAAATACAGCAAACCTGTTTAAGCATTATAAATCCCAAATGGATAAGTATACAAATGTAAGTACAATCACATCAGCCAATATTTTTTCTGGGGTTGAGTCTGTAATACCAGCTAATTTTGCTGAAGTTAACACAAAAACAGGGCATGGGGAAATGGCAGAAGAAGCCCTAAATCTAATTGATAAATTAAGTGGAAAGCAGGCAGAAGTAATAGGTAGGACAAATATAAAAGATGGAGCAGATAGGATAGTTGAAGGTGTTCAAATACAGACTAAATACTGTGCTTCAGGTACAAAATGTATAAATGATTGTTTTGATAAAACGACAGGTTTATTTAGATACTTTAATGCAGATGGTACACCTATGCAGGTTGAAGTACCATCAGATAAGTATTATGAGGCAGTAAATGCTTTTAGGAGTAAAATTTTAGAAGGTAAAGTTCCTAATGTAACAAATCCAGATGATGCTACTAAATATATTCGTAAGGGTAAGTTGACTTATCAGCAAGCACTAAATTTATGTAAAGCAGGAACATTTGAATCCTTAATCTATGATGCTGCAACAGGTTGTATATATTGCTCATTTGCATTAGGTCTTACATTTCTTGCCACATTCATAATTTCATATAATCAAACAGGAGATAGAAAACAAGCAATGAATTCTGCCTTATCAGCAGGATTACAGGTTTTTGGGTTTTCTTTTATGAGTAATATATTGGTATCTCAAGTGGCTCGAACTACTTTGACAAAACAGCTTATTTCACTAAGTACATATTTAGTTAAATCATTAGGTTATAAAACAACACAAAATATTGTTAATGCTATACGAGCTATGTCTGGAAAAGGAGCAATATCTGGTGCGGCAGCAACTAAACAACTTGCAAAGATATTTAGAAGTAATGTAGTAATAGCAGGTATAACTTTTGTAGTATTTTCAGTTCCAGATACATATAATATGTTTTCTAAAAAGATATCAACTGCTCAATATACGAAAAATATGTTATCTTTAATTGCTACAATGGCTTCAGCAGGTGGAGGCACATTAGCAACTTCATTAGCAACAGCTAAAATATGTAGTGCAGCAGGAACTAAAGTCAATCCAGGTGTAGGTACAGCAATTGGTCTTGGTGGGGGATTAGTAGGCGGGTTAATAGGTGGAACGGTAGTAAAAGCATTAGGTGATAAGATTAGAGAAGATGACAGCATAATATTATCGAGAATGTTTAATGGAGTAGTAATAAATTTAGTTTATGAATATATGTTACAAGAATCTGAGTTGAATGATTTAGTTGAGAAGTTCAACAATATAAAGCCGAAAGAATTCAAAAATTTATTTAAGATGTTGATGTGTGAACAGAAACAGGAAAAGAGAATTGATGACTTTACAAGACATTATTTTGAAAACATTATTCTAAAAAGACCGACAATAGCTGAACCAACAGCAGATGATTTTGTAGATATGTTAAAGCAATTTGCTGATGAAGATGAAGTAACTCAAACAGAATAGGACTATTTATGAAGTATTATCAGTATGATTTGTGTTTGAATGGATAGATGTATTAAACTCTAAGGATAATCTCTGTCATCAAATTATAGATATGTAGAGAATCCAAAAAAACAAACAGGATTCTCTTTTTTGTTGTAAAATATATATGTTGACCTAAATATAACCTAATATAATTCAGGAGGATATTTTCATGAAATATAGATTTAG
>JAAYMO010000033.1 GCA_012521375.1 Clostridiales bacterium | reverse complement strand
ATAAAGTTTATATTCCTTTTTTAGGTAGGACTTAAAAATAAGAAGGGGGAACTTAAAATGAAATTTAAAAGTATTACTCATCAAATAACTTTACTGTTCGGTGTATTAATGTTTTTAATCTGTGTGGGTCTAGGGATTGCCGCTTATTTAGACGCTCATGATGCGCTCATAGCGAGCATTGATGAGAATCTTTTAGAAATAGCCCGGGCCGATGCCAAGATTATTTCTGAAAAAATAAAGATTGATCTCAATGCTCTGGAAGCGCTGGCAAACAGTCCATGGATCAAAAGTAAGGACCTGACAACTAAAGAAAAATTGAACCTTCTTAAGGATGAAGTAGAACGCAGTGGATTTAAAGATATTTCAATTGCTTTTACCAATGGCATTGCCCTTTCCACATCTGAAAACAGCCTCGATCTTCGTGAAGGAGACTATTTTAATAAAATATTACTGGGAGAAAGTATCGTTTCAGATCCCATAGTCCATCCGACAGACAACTCTATTTCCGTAATTTTTGCAGTTCCTATCAAAGAAGATAATATCGTGACAGGAGGACTGATCGCAAGGCAAGACGGTAATACGTTAAGCAATTATACTGCTGAAATGCAGTACGGCGCCCAAAAAGTTTTTATGATTAATGATAAAAGTACCGTCATCGCACATCCAGACCAAAATCTTGTCCTAAAAATGTACAATATTTTTGATGATTATCAAACCAATCCTGAAGTAGAAAAACTATATAATCTTGCAAAGAAAATGACCGAGGGAGAAAGAGGATTGGGAGAATATATTTTTGGTGGAATCACTGAATACATGGCTTTTCATCCCGTAGAAGGAACCAACTGGTCTTTAGCCGTAACCGCACCCAAATCAGTAATCATGGCTAAGGTAACTGATTTGACCGTGATGATCATCATAGTCTCTGCTATTTTCATAGTAATGGGAATAGGGATCACAATACTGATTGCCCGCAGTATTACTCAGCCAATCAAAGAAACCACCAAATATCTTAATGTTATAGCTACCGGAGACTTCACAGGAAATATATCTAAAAAAATATTATTAAAGAAAGATGAAATAGGCAGTTTGGCTAATTCACTTAATAAAATGCAGCATTCTATCCGAACAATGATGCAAGCAGTAGTAAATGAATCTTCTGTTGTCAGTGAGATGCTAGCCGGCATTAATAATAATATGTTTGCTCTAAATAAAAGTATTGAAGAGATCTCTTCCACTACAGAAGAATTATCCGCAGGAACAGAAGAAACTGCCGCTTCAAGTGAAGAGATGAATGCCACTTCCCTGGAAGTAGAAAAAGCCATCGAATCCATAGCTTCAAAAGCCCAAGAAGGTGCAGCTACTGCCAATAAAGTAAGCTTAATGAGTGAAGAGATGAAAAATAACGCAATTTCTTCCAAACAAGAAGCTCTGGATCTGTACAGTAAGACAAAAAACCATTTGCAGAATGCAATAGAACGGGCTAAAGCTGTTGAGCAAATCAATGAACTTTCCAATACGATATTGGAGATTACAGCAAAAACCAATTTACTCTCTTTAAATGCAGCCATAGAAGCAGCCAGAGCTGGTGAATCCGGAAAAGGTTTTGCCGTAGTTGCAGATGAAATAAGAAAGTTAGCTGAAGAATCTAAAACTTCCGTATCCCGCATTCAGGAAGTAACCAATGAAGTTCTGTCTGTAGTTAATGCTCTTTCTTCCAGTTCTATGGATGTTATGAACTTTATTGACCAGAAAGTACTGAATGATTATGAAGGTCTGGTGCAAACCAGTGAACGCTATAATGAACTTTCTATGGTCATTAACGATATCGCAACAGAATTCAGTGCAACTTCAGAAGAGCTTTTGGCTTCCATGCATAACATGGTTCATGCCATTACTCAAATCAGCTCCTCTGTCAATGAAGAAGCAATGGGAATATCAAATATTGCTGCAAAGGCAGAAGAGATTGTAAATATGTCTAAAAAGGTCGTAGATTTAGCAAATACGTCCAATGAAAAATCAGGATCCCTAGTAAATATAGTTAAACAATTTAAAATTTAGAGCATACTAATTTTCTGCCGCTAAGATCAAAAGATTTTAGTGGCAATTATTTTTTTGCATACATAATAACATTTCATAAGTATATTATTATGAAAAAAATAAATGCTGTTATACATGAATGAATCACATATCTCCAGCATTTATTATGAATTAAAATATTTTATCTTATTATTCACCCTTATGTTTGTGATAAAATTCTTTAAGAGATTTCTTTGTTTCGCTGTCCAAGTTATGCCATCGTATACCCTGAATTGCACCTTCCAGCGCTGAAAGCCGCATAAGGCAAGCAGACGGATCACGATGAAGAATCCGTAACCATGCTTCACGGCTGCCCACACTTTTTAACTCTTCCGCTGTGGCAATACCAACATCTAAGAGCTGCTGTTCCAGCTTAACTCCAATGTTAAGTAATTTGGATAAATCTCCCATTGCTTAATTCACCTTTCTCCCTGTACATGAATGAAGAATTCCAACATGGTATTTTCTATTAGAATTTAATTACCTTTGGTTCTTCAGTAAATGAATAGAAAGTAGCTGTCGCATCTTCAAAGTAAAGGACCTCTGTATTATCGTCCTCTGCTGAGTACATTGCTTTAAGTTCCGGGTAATTGTCAAGCATATGCTTTTTAGCTTCTACTCTGTCATCTCTAATTAATTTGCCAGCTACTCTAAGCCATTTTCCATCAGCAAAAGCACAGAGTTCTACTTTTGGATTGGCCTGGATCTGTTTAGATACCTCTTTAATTTTGCCTGTCTGGATATAAAGTTTCCCTTCAAAAATATCCACTGTACCAAATGGTCTAACCCTTGGCTGATCTCCTTCAACTGTAGCCAAATAATATGTACCGCAATTCTTTAAAAATTCATAAACTTCCTTCATTTTCTTCTCCTCCTATTTACTATAAAATATGCTTAAATTTTGACGTACAACATCGAATTTTTTTCATATAATCCACAATTTTTATTGGACAACTTCTCTTTTTATTATATAATATACAACATCACACAAAAAAGTTGAATAGCTATTTTGAAAATTTCAAAGGAAACGGGTCTAGGGTTAAGAACATCTACAGGGAATTATCCACTAAAATTCCATTGAAAATACTGCCATTTACTATTATGTCAGCAGGATTCATACTAGTTAACTTAATTAAAACTGTTGAATCCCTTTTTCTTAATAGGTTCAGCACTTTTGTGGTACAAGACCAAAAATAAGAAAGAGGGAGATGAATTGATGAAATTTCAAAGTATTACTAAGCAAATAACTTTGTTGTTTGGAACGTTAATGTTTGTAGTCTGTACTGGCCTAGGGATTTCTGCTTACTTAAATGCTAATGATGCACTAAAAACAACCATTGATGAAAATCTTTTAGAAATAGCCCGAGCCGATGCCAAAATTATTTCCGAGAAAGTAACCGCTCAACTCAATGCATTGGAAACAATTGCAAATAGTCCATGGATCAAAAGCAAAGACTTGACAACTAAAGAAAAATTAGATCTTCTTCAAGATGAAATAAACCGCAGCGGATATAAAGACATTGTGATTGCTGATACAAGCGGTATTTCATTCATCACCTCCGGGAATAGTATAGATATTCATGAACGGGAGTTCTTTATTAAAGCTTTAGCTGGAGAAAGTACTGTTTCAGATCCCATAGTCAGCAAGACCGATGGCAGCATTATTGTAGTCTTTGGAGTTCCAATCAAAGAAGATAATACTGTGATAGGCGTACTGCTTGCAAATCGTGACGGCAATGAATTAAGTAATTTTATTGCTGAAATGCAATATAGTAATCAAGAAGTCTTTATGATTAACAATAATAGTACTGTTGTAGCACATAAGGATCATAATCTTGTTATGGAAATGTACAATATTTTTAATGACTATGAAACTAATCCCGAGTTAGAAGGGCTATATAAACTTGCAAAGAATATGACTGAAGGACTAATCGGTGTAGGCGAATATACATTCAATGGAATGACCAAATATATGGGATATTATCCTGTGGAAGGAACTAACTGGT
>JAAYMO010000272.1 GCA_012521375.1 Clostridiales bacterium | reverse complement strand
CTCTTTGACAAGTCATTTTGCCGTTCAATCTGCAAGAACAATCAGCATTTACTAAAAATCCAAAAACATATTCAATAAGAGCAATAGTAGAACATATATAATTCTATGGTAAAAAAATAATGCAGATAAATAGAGATATATAAAGGATATGAAATTATTGCAGATGTTGTATGAGGAGGAGTGATATTATGGGAGAAAGAAGGCAAGATAAATTGCTTGGTATTAGAACGGTAGGTATAAGAGAATGGACAGGCAGTAAGATTCAGTATAACCGTTATGAGGCAACGCCATACAAGGCTTTAAAAATACTTTGTGAAAATTATAAGTTTAGAGCTATTGATAAGGTTGTAGATTTTGGGTGTGGTCGAGGCAGAGTGGTATTTTATTTACATCATCATTTTCATCTGCCAATAACAGGAATAGAAGCCAATTGCAAAACTTATGAAGAAGCACTTGAAAATAAGGCAATTTACAGATTAAGGGCAAAGCATATTACTGCACCTATCAAGTTTAAATATGGTCTAGCACAGCATTATAAAATTGACAAGAAAGATAACTGTTTTTACTTTTTTAATCCATTCTCAATAAATATATTTAGAAAAGTTGTTAATAATATTTTGCGTTCTGCAGAAAAAGACAGGAGAACGGTGGATCTGATTCTTTATTATCCAATACGTGAATATAAAGAATTTCTCAAAACCAGTACACCCTTTACAATTATAAATAAAATAAGGGTACCTGGGGGAAGTGATGAAAGAGAAAAGTTTATTATATACCGATTAAAAGAAGAGGTTTTTAATACTGATGACTGCATTAACTATTAAATTAAGAGATATTGGATTTATTCCCTCTAACGTTAAGTTAGAGGGAATTTTTTAATATATTCTAGCTTGTCACAGATTGTAATAGAAGGAATATATTATTACTGGAATAAACTTGTTAAACATATTAGAAGGGAAGTGATATTATGGCAGTAATCAATGTGACACCACTTATGGACATTACAGAACTAATACTCTCCGATAGGGTATATATTTTCAAGCTGTAGCAGTTTTAAAAAATCATATTCGAATTGTAGCTAAGGGCCCAGGAGTCATCTTTGATGGTAAAAGCACTCTCCTTAATGCTTTTCTACTACCAGATGTAGTTGGAGTGGGGATAGAAGGCATTAATATAAGACACTATAGAGCCAGTGGTATATTGATTGAGTTTGGGTTTGGTCATAGAGTAGTTAATAACAGAATCAATAATATGTTAGAACATGGCGTAGAAGTAGTAAGTTCTAGAGGCAATTTAATCTGGAAAAATGAAATCTCTTATTGTTACGATGGCGTATTATTAATTTCAGGCAGCACGAATAATTGGGTTATAGAGAATGTAGCTAGCAGATGTTATGGCGATGGCTTTGAATCCTTTTTAGCCCCAGATAGTAACAATGCCTTTATATCCAATAAATCCATAAGGAATAGAAATAATGGCTTAGAGATGTACGGCAGCAACAATCTAGCATTTAATAATTTAATATTAGATAATGGTATCGGAGTGATAATAAGTCAAGAAAGAGATTCTGTGTTTATTGGAAACAAGGTTAAAGGCACTATATTAGGCACGCATGTTATTTTTGAAGAATATACCAATTATTTTGCTGGCGGAAACAAAATAGTATGTAATCGTGAAGAAGGTATAGAGAATAATAACGGTCAATTTGGAATATTCATAGATAATGAAATATCATATAATGGAGATTCTGGAATTTTATTTGGAGAAGAATCATCAGAAAATCTTGTAATGAATAATAAACTTGTATGCAATGTTCCAGATAATATAAGCAACAGAGGTACTAACAACAGTATTATAAATAATACTGATAAGCCATGTGACCCTTGTGAATCACCAAGTGATGTTTGTGACGCTTTTTCTGATGAAGAAGGCAATATCATCGACGAATCAAAGGTAGGTGTTAATTAATGGATGTAAGAATGAAAATAGAACAAGAAATAGAAAGAAAGAAAAAAATAATTGAAGATTGCAAAAATATGATGGAGAGAATTCCAAATCATTTAAGGCCAAGCCAGGAAACTGCTCTGGAAATATATAAGAGAGAATTAGAAGCGCTTGAACAAGAATTAGTAAAATTAGAAAATAAAAATTTTATGAATAAATAGACTTTAAATATTTATGTTGTTTTTCTCTTTACTGTCGAATATATAGATTTATTGACATAATGTGGTTGATTAGATATTATGTTATTAAATAATCAATACTAATAAGTATTGATTTTATTATTAATAATTGCAACAACATTTAGAATTATTTTTGGGCTTGATTGTGTTGCTGCGCTTTTTATTTTGTTATCAACTCATATATCCATGGTGATATGCTTGACAAAGACAAGCCCTTATAAAACTGGAGAACTACTAATACCAGCAATGGGTGTTGGCTATATAAGGAGGATTAACAATGCAAATTAAGATTTTGGTTGTTGACGACTCAGCATCTGTTAGATTGATTTTCAAAAATAAGCTTAAGGAATATTGCATATTAACAGCTTGCGACGGTATGGAAGCTATGCGTGTACTTAAGGAACATGACGGGATTAATTTGCTTATAATGGATCTAAACATGCCCAACATGAATGGGCTTCAAGTTCTCGAATCTCTAAAAGAGGA
Source organism: Clostridiales bacterium (assembly GCA_012521375.1). Taxonomy (GTDB): domain Bacteria; phylum Bacillota; class Clostridia; order Lutisporales; family Lutisporaceae; genus Lutispora. The sequence continues at coordinate 3,486 of JAAYMO010000272.1, read as the reverse complement.
CAAGCGGTATCGTAAACTGCGTACTATAATATTGACTGATTACGATGAATTGGACAATGAAATTAAGGGTCTTAAACTTGGTGCAGTAGACTATATCCGCAAACCAATTCATGAGGATTCATTGAAAGCCAGAATTGATCTTCATGTTGCACTATTACGTGCTGAGCAAATGCTGGAGAAACAACTGGGTAAGGAGAAGCTTACTTTTGAAATGATTTTTGATCAAGCTCCTATCGGTATTGCAATTTCTCACAGTTCTGATCCAAATCACTTTGATAGAGCTATTATAAGAGTTAATCCTATGTATGAGCAAATTACGGGAAGAAAAAAAGAAGAGCTCATTTCTTTAGGTTGGGCAAAGATAACACATCCAGATGATATAGAAGAAGATATGAAAAATTTTAAGAGGCTCCAAGCAGGCGAAATCAAGGCTTATTCAATGGATAAAAGATATATCAGACCAGATGGCTCCATTGTTTGGGTACATATGATCGTTGCTCCATTTAATTTATCAAATGACCATCAATTCAGCCATATTTGCTTGGTTCAGGATATAACTGAACGCAGAGTACTGGAAAAAGCACTTAATGAGAGTGAACGCAGCAAATCGGTTCTTCTTTCTCATCTTCCAGGACTCGCATACAGGTGCAATTACGATAACGAATGGACAATGCAGTATGTTTCCAAAGGCTGTTTTAATCTAACGGGCTATTCTCCAGAGAGTCTGCTGTACAACAGAGATCTGTCTTATAATGATATTATTTCTCCTGAATACCGCGAAGTCTTGAGAAATGAATGGGATCGAATTATTCCACTAAAGCAGCCGTTTAAATATGAATATGAGATTATTACTGCCAGCGGTGAGAAGAAATGGGTTCTTGAGATGGGTCAAGGTATATATAACGATGACGGTGAAGTTGAAGCACTGGAAGGAATTGTGCTTGATATATCAGATAGAAAAGAGATTGAGAATACCCTAAAATATAATAATGAACATGATAGATGGACAGGCTTGTATAATCGAGAGTATTTGGTTTCGTTACTAGAAAAAGATATTAAGGAAAAGGAAAAGTCAAAAAAAGCATTAATTGGCATTAACTTAAGCATGGTTCAGTTATTGACGGCCAATTATGGGTACCAATATTCTCAGAATCTGATTAAAAAAGCAGCTGAGGCTCTCAGCCAGCATTGCACAGATAATCGCCTTTTGTTCCAACCACGAGAAAATCGCTTTATTTTCTATCTCTTTGACTATAAAGACAAAAACGAGCTTGTTGATTTCAGCTATGTTATTGCAGAAACTTTAGAATCCTTATTTGTAACAGAAAGAATAGGCGGCGGGATTGGGATTCTTGAAATTGAGCAGAATCAAAATGAAGTTGATATTGATTTACTTCTGACAAGACTCCTTATTGCCTCAGAAAGGTTTATCAGCATGTTTGGAAAGGATTTAAGAATTTGTTTTTACGACGAAGAACTAGAAGCTTTAGTTAACCGGGAAAGAGATATTGTGGAAGCTCTTAACCTTATTGCATTGGATGGACATTCAAATGATGATCTGTATTTGCAGTATCAGCCAATTATAGATTTAAGAACTGGTTCAATTTTCGGCTTTGAGGCATTGGCTAGATTAAGGACAGAAAAGCTTGGCCCGGTATCGCCTTTAGAATTTATTCCGATTGCAGAGAAAACAAAGCTTATCCTTCCCATTGGTGAAAAAGTGATAGTAAAAGCGTTTCATTTTTTAAACAAGCTCAAAGAGCATGGATATGATGAAATAGGAGTTTCAATAAACATTTCTGTCATTCAGCTATTGACACCTAGCTTCACAGGCAGGCTGCTTGAATTAATGAGTGAGATGCAGGTTAATCCGAAAAATATCGGTATTGAGATTACGGAATCGGTATTTGCTAACGATTGTGATAATATAAATAACAATATTCAGAAACTGAGAGCCACAGGGCTATATATAGCTATAGATGACTTTGGGACTGGTTATTCCTCTTTGTCCCGAGAAAAAGAATTAAAAACTGATTGTACGAAAATTGACAAATACTTTATTGATGAACTATTAAATGAAGATCCGAATAATGCTTTAGCAAGTGATATTATTTCAATGGCTCATAAACTAGGTCACTATACAATAGCTGAAGGAGTTGAGGACGAAAGGCAACTGCAGTATCTAGAAAAATACAAGTGTGATAAAATACAAGGATATCTTATCAGTAAGCCGCTTGATGAAGATGATGCTCTTGAGTTCTTGAAAAAGTATAATAAAAATTTAGCACTATAGTATACAAAAAAAGACGTGTACCTTGTGAAGTCTCAAGTGATTTTTGTGATGGTTGTCCTGATGGAGAAGATAATAGAATCGTTGGATGAAAAGAAAGCGTTTAATAATGGCTTAGAGGATAGTTGAAATTTCTTCTAAGCCATTATTTTTTATTTATTACAATCCGAATTGCAATCCTCTGTCCAGGAACCAATGGCGCAGGCCTGATATAGTGCTTCACGGCTGGTTCCTTCAAGAAAAAACAGGAAATCAAATTGTTAGATTGATGAAATTTGTAGTATAATGTTGATAATTGTCATAATTTATATTTTCTTATGGAGGTGTTTCAATGAAGAGACAGGATTTAGTTATAGGGCAATTAGTTGCTAAATCAGCTGAACCTATCCGATTGAAAAGACATCAATTGAAAGATCAAGTAGGTAATTTGTTAGGTTCTATTCTTTACAGTAAAGGAACTTATGACAAGTATCTAATGCATCTTGATAAGGCATCAGTGTATTATGTGAATCAATTTCTTGGCCAAGTTACGATTATTGGTGACTGGGTATCAAAGGGATATATCCCAAGTATAGATGATGGTATAATGCAATTGGAGAGACTATTTTCTTTATGTAGAGAATACTCTGAAGAAGGAAAATTGTTTATTGATTTTAATAATCCATTAAAGAGCTTAAGAGAAAAACGGCCCATATCGGATCGTATAAGAGCCTTTGAAGATTTTTATCTTTATTGTTACATAAGGAATGAGATTGTAATGAGTTTATTCGATGTGATTACATATGACAAAAATGAGCCTAAAAAACTATTTGAATTAATAGATGAAAAATTTACTGTAAACGATTTTAAACAGATGCTGACTAAGTACATAGAGATTTATGCAACTAAACTAATAAACGGCGATGTATAATAACTATAATATGGTTTTAAGCAATTATAAGTACATATTATAAAATTAAATAGAACAAAACAATAAATGCATTGAGATATGGTGTCTTGATGCATTTATTATATTAAAACTAATTTAATTTTTATCCTTTCGTTTATGCTTTTTAAAGTAATAGCTTAGTCCACATAAACATACAATCAAGCCCAATAATGCAGGCTTTAGAATGGACATACCTGCTTCACCACTAAAAACAACACTCCAAATAAATTTTAAAACAGCAGCCCCAATGATCACACCTAAAAGCCAT
>JAAYMO010000032.1 GCA_012521375.1 Clostridiales bacterium | reverse complement strand
TGTCACCAAAACAAGAACCGCCTGCTATAGCGCATACTGTAAGAACAATATTTCCTCCAACTATATGGTTGAGCCATAAAAATACTGGTGCGCAGGATGCAAAGGTTCCCCAAGATGTCCCTGTGGCTGTAGATAAAATACACGTTACAACAAATCCTACTGTAGCTACAGTTTTAGCTGTAACACCCAGCTTCAATGAAATGATTATTATGGAAGCCCCAACACCTGTTGCCATAAAAGTCTCTGCCACGGCATAGGCAAACATCAAAATAAAAAATACTACGATCATTTCTTTTACTGCAGAAAAACCATTTTCCATGATTTCATCATACTTATGCTTTTCAGTGATAGCTGCAATAACAGCTGCATATATAGTAGCCAGTGGCGCAGCTATTACCAAGTCCATTCCAGAAATCATCAAACCTGCCAATAAAAATATAGGAGTAATCTTTAATAGTGCCATTTTGTAACCTCCTTATTAAATATATAATACTTTGGGATAATACAGATATTATTTTTGCTTTAAATTATGCAGTCTCTCCGCCGTCAATAGGTATATGCTGCCCGGTTATGTAGCTGGCTTCATCAGATGCTAAGAATACAAATAATGCAGCTACCTCTTCAGGAGTTGCATGTCTCTTCATTGGAATCCCTTGGTTTACTTTCTCTAGCATTTCATCTGTGTATTCTGCTCTCTGCATAGGTGTTAATACATATCCTGGACATACTGAATTAACTCTTATATATGGCGCATATTCCAATGCCAAGGTCCTTCCCAGCAGTATAACTCCCGCCTTGGAGGCATTATAATCTGCATAATAGGGATGAGCTTCCATGCCATTTGTAGATGCGGTAAATAATATTACTCCGGATTTTTGTTTTTCCATTCTACTTAACGCTTCTTTTGAACACAGGAACATACCATTTAGATTTATACTTAATACTTTAGTCCATTGTTCAAAATCTGCATCCTTGTACAAATTTCGAACACTTATTCCTGCATTAGATACAAGTACATCGATACCTCCTAGAATCTCATCAGATTGCAAAAAGCCTTCCTTTACACTTTCAGGATTGCTTACATCAACCACTACACCGCCTGCTAAATCAGGGTTTTCAGCTAAAACCTGCTTAAGAGCTTCCTCATTCCAGTCGAAAATAACTACTTTAGATCCTTCTTTAGCAAATCTTTTAGCAGTAGCAAGCCCTATTCCACTTGCGCCTCCTGTAACAACAACTCTTTTGTCTTGGAGTTCTTCATACCTAGCCATTTTTTTCCTCCTTTCTTGACCTTATTTATATATAATATTGCATAAATCATGCCAAATAGTCAAAGTTATTTTTTTACTTCGTTTTCTTGCTTTTTATGTTTTTCTGAATAATCAACTAATAAAATCTATGTCATATGTGGCAATAGGTTTGTCACGGAATTCAAAATTGATAAAATATTCGTATAAAAGTTATATATTTTAATGAATAAAAGAAGGAATTTTTCAATAACTGGCGAATTTTAAAAGAATAGCATAAAAATACATGGAGTTGTACTTTATGGATTCAAAATCATATATTGCTAATTTGTATAATAGGTATTGCATATATTATAATACTAGTAGAAATGTAAAAATTTTGAATGAATCTATTGATATATATGCGCATTTTAATGATGTATATGGAAGAACCCTTATTACACAAAAAGACATAATAGATTCATTTGAAACAAACGAAATATGCTGTGTGAAAAAATTTGATAACATAAATATACCATCTTTAGAAGCTTTTACAGGATTCTTGAAACAAGCTATGGATACATTCGTTAAACCAAAAAAAGATCATATGTGTACATACATAACAGGAGTACTAGTAACAGAAAGTCCCTTGGATGATAATAGTATCCGGTATGTTAAGAAGTTCAGACACAGCAAATCCTACCTTTTTTCACTCCACGGCTGGAGTGAGATAAGGCTTTTGCTTGTCAACCCCAGCAACAAGATAATTATTGCTAATAAACCTGGTAAAAAGGTTATTAAATTCTATAACTTTTAAAAAAAGTTATATTGTAAATCTCAAATAAACTCAACTCTTGCAGAGCTGAGTCTATTAAATAAATCTTATGGGGGGTTTTTTATGAACTCATTAGTACTTCTATTGTTAGGCGGGATATTGTTTGTCATCGCCTATACTACCTATGGCGCTTTCTTGGCAAAAGCATGGGGCATCGATCCCACTAAAAAAACACCGGCGCACACTATGAGGGATGATATTGACTACTGCCCCTGCAATCCCAATGTATTGTTGGGTCACCACTTTTCATCCATTGCTGGTGCAGGCCCTATAACAGGTCCTATACAGGCAGCTATATTTGGATGGGTTCCAGTTTACCTATGGATAGTCATTGGAAGTATATTCGTCGGTGGTGTTCACGACTGGGGTGCCCTTTTTGCATCAGTAAGACACAAAGGAAATTCCATTGGAGAAATAATAAGAGAAAACCTTGGTCAAAAAGCAAAAACACTCTTTAACACCTATGCATGGCTCACTATAGTTCTTATCGTTGCAGCTTTTACTGACATCTGCGCCGGAACCTTTGCTTACGATCCCACTGTAGGAGATCTGACAGGAGCCAGAGCAGGTACTGCTTCCGTTCTGTTCATTTTCCTGGCCATGGCTTTCGGTTATCTTGTTTACCGAAAAGGAGCAAACCTGACTGTTTCTTCAATCGTTGGTGTTGCACTTTTATTCTTCTGCATCTTCTTAGGCTATAAATTCCCATTCATCCAATTATCTAAGATGGGATGGAATGTAATACTCGTATTATACATCTTTGCAGCCTCAACTCTACCTGTGTGGCTATTGCTTCAACCTAGAGACTATTTATGCTCATTCCTGCTTTACGCAATGCTAATAGGAGGAGTATTAGGGGTAATAATAGTAAGGCCCACTATGGTAATACCTGCTTCCACCGGTTTTGCTGTAGCGCAGGGTAATACTACTTCATACTTATTCCCCATATTGTTTGTAACCGTGGCTTGCGGAGCCATATCTGGCTTCCACTCCCTTGTAGGTTCTGGTACTTCTTCTAAACAGGTAGACAATGAAAAAGATACAAAGCTCATTGGTTATGGTGGAATGTTGATTGAAGGTTTGGTTGCTATATTGGCTTTAATCTCCATCGGCGCATTCCAAGGTGCTTCCGGAACTCCTGCAGCCATCTTCTCATCAGGCATAGCTACATTGATGAGTAGCTTTGGTATTCCTGTTGAAGTAGGAAAAGTATTTGTAATACTCGCATTCTCAGCCTTTGCTTTAACCAGTCTTGATACTGCCACTAGAATCGGTAGATATGTTTTCCAGGAGTTCTTCGATAAAGCTGATGGCACTGCAACTAAATCAGTAGGATCAAATATGTATGTTGCCACTGCAGTAACAGTAGGATCTTCGTGCGTACTTCTTATGTATGGATACACAAAAATATGGCCTATTTTTGGTTCAGCAAACCAGTTGCTTGCAGGTCTTGCCCTGTTATCTATAACTGTATGGCTTGCTAATTCTGGAAGAAATTACAAGATGACGATGATACCTATGATATTCATGTTTGCAGTCACATTATCAGCATTGCTCATTCTGATTAAGAACTTCTTTGGGGCAGGAAACATAATATTAGGAATAATCGCAATACTTCTTTTCATCCTTTCAGTAGTGCTAATATATACTGCAACTAATACAATGAAAAACAGAAAATCCAAGGATTTAGGCGCATAAAAATGGGGGCAAAAGCCCCCATTTTTAAAAAAATATATGAGTTATGTATTGGTCTATCAGCACAAGTCCACCTAATATAAACACATAATAAGAGAAAACCCGCATCTTTCCTCTCTTTAACATCCCTATCATATACTTAATTGATATGTATCCAAATATGGCTGCAAATATAAAACCAGCGCCTAAGCTTGCAGAATCCAAGTTGCCAACTCCCGTTTCAAGAAGATTCTTCATATCGAATACTGCAGCCCCTAATATAGCAGGTATTGATAACAGAAATGAAAATCTAGCTGCGAAATCTCTATCCATATTTCTAAACAGTGCTCCGGATATAGTAAGACCTGATCTTGATACAGCAGGTAGTATGGCAGCGCCTTGCATAAGGCCTACAAAAGCAGCATCCAGAATGCTGGTTTCCTCTACATCCTTATATCCCCTGCTAAGATTGTCTGCAAAAAACAACACGATTCCCGTTATTAAAAATTCAAAACCTAATGATCTTCCACTAGCAAATACTTCTTCAAAAAAATCCTTAAATATAATACCGATAATTCCTGTTGGTATAGTCCCTACTATCAAAAGCAATGTAAGTCTCTGAAAAGGCTTGCGCAACAAAGAAACAATATCTCTCCAGAATACAACTAATACTGCTATCAAAGTTCCTAAATGCACCACTATGCTAAAGGTGAGAGTAGGTTCTGTCACTCCGAATATTTTTTGAAAAAGAACCAGATGTCCAGAACTGCTTATTGGCAGAAATTCCGTTAGCCCCTGTATAATACCTAACAATATAGCCTGTAGTAAAGTCATCTTGTCAGCCCCTCTTTGTTATAATAATTATCTTTATTATATCATCTTTAGACGATATGAATCTTATTATTTATTCAAAAATATAAAAGGACAGGTATAAACCTGCCTCCACCATTATCAAAACTTCCTCTCCAGTTGTTTTTCGATGATTTCTGTTATAGCACCCTTGCCATAACCCTCAGGTAAAGTATCTTTTATCTTTAGAGCTTTTTTAATGTATTTATTGGCAAGCCCTTTTGCCCTCTCGAGGCTGCCACTTTCTAGAACAGTATCTAAAAGATACTTGCCTCCATCCTTATCAATGATTTCAATAGCTTTTATAGTTTGATCTCTATAAGGACTATTTAAAGAATAAATGATGGGTAATGTATAAATACCTTGCCTTGCATCGCTCAATAGAGGCTTTCCAACAGCTTTCTCATTACCAGTAAAATCTAGTATATCATCTACTATTTGAAAAGCCATTCCAATACTCTTTCCTATATTTGAAAGTTTATTGATTATTTTTTTGTCGCAGCCTGCTTTATGAGCCCCTGAAGCAATACTTAAGGCAAATAGGGTTGCGGTTTTACCCCCTATTCTTTTTAAGTAATCCCTTACAGTAACAGTAATATCATATTTTTGCTCATTTTGATCTATTTCACTGTCACATATAAAAGCAATAGCCTTCGATATGTCTTTCAGCATATCTATTTCTGCCATATCTGCAATAATCATAAAGGCTCTTGTAAATAAAAAATCTCCGCAGTAAACCGCTGTATTTTTCCCAAGGGTCGCTTGTATGCTCTTTGTACCTCTTCTAGTCTCAGCATCATCTATAATATCATCATGTATCAAGGTTGCCATGTGCATTATCTCTATAGCAGTAGCAAGAGGTATTACTATTTCACTCTTATAATCTCCAAAAGTAGATCCAATTATGGTAAAAGTAGGTCTAAGTCTTTTACCACCACTTTTAACAAACCTCTTTAAAGAAGCCTCTACCATCTTGCTCCGAGTTTTCAAGGTTTTTAATAATAACTCTTCAACTTTATTGAGCTCAGTTGCCAAGAAGTCATCATTTATTATCAAGGATCATACGCCCCCTATCTTTAGAATTCTCTTAACCGGTTCAACTGTAAATTGTACTGTGAAACCTATAAGAATTCCTGTTATAACTCCTGATATCAATAGCACTGGAAGGTAATAGAATAAATGTATGTTTGATATTACAAGGCTTGCCACTCCAATTTGACCAATATTGTGAAACACCGCTCCTACAGTACTTATTGTAGGTATACTGAATATATTTTTATACTTCAAATACATATAAGCCATCACCGAAGTGCTCAACAACCCACCTGCCAAACTGTACATAAAGCTAGAGAGGCCGCCGCCAAACAAAGAACCCAGCAATGTTCTTATAGTCACAACAATAATAGCCTCCTTAAAACCAAACAAAATTATGGTAATGAGGCTTATAATGTTTGCAAGACCCAGCTTAACACCAGGAACGGGCACAGGAACAGGTATGGCCCTTTCAATTACATGGAGAACCAAAGCCTGGGATATCAATATGCTTAATAAAACCATTTTTCGCACTCTAGTCAACTACAACACATCCTATTGAGAAACACTGTCTACTTCAGGTATTTCGCTTCCTTCAATAAATATTTGGACTCTATTTGGCAAACAAACAATACTTTCTCCTACTCTGTTTATAATACCTGTCTTTACACATATTCTGTCAGGACAAACTACATCTGATACATGAACACCTTCACTATTTGCGATTATATGAATATATTTGCCATGACCCAAATCTATATGAATAGTTTTTTCATCCGTCAACTTATCCAGATTAATTCTATCATACTCTTTTCCATTAACAGAGATTACTGCTGTCTTTTCTACTGTATCCCTATACAAAAATTTAAGTCCAAAATATGATACGCCTGCAATCAATATTATCAATAACAGCAGCATATCGCCTTTTTTAAATTTCAAAACAATCACCGACCCAATGTTTCTCAAAAAATTATTTCTATTACATTTTATTTCAATGTGAACCATATTTCAACAACTTCTCAAAAATCCCGTTACCCATTTATAAGGTAACGGGATTTTTGTTTAATCAAAATATAAATGATGCTCTCGCGCAAACTTGGTATTAGACCACCATTTCTTAATCCATGGTATCACATAGTGATCCAATCCAAAGGATCTGCCTGCTCCTCCCATGAGGACAATTGCAGCGAATATATACCAAAGAATATCATATCCGGCCATTGCAGATAGAATAAAATTAGCAGCTAAACCTATGGATGCAATGGATGCAAGGAAAGTAAACAATCCGGCTATCAATGCCAATCCAATTAAAATCTCCATTATTACCACTGCACTCTGGAACAGCATCGCATTTGGTGCTACCACTGTATCCATAAACCACTGATATATTGCAGGAGGTGCTGATAGTATCGGTGTAGGTCCCGCTGCTGCAGCAGGAGTAGCACTTGAAGCAGCATCCGCCAACTGAGTAGCTCCTGAACCGCCTGCTATTTGCACAATCTTAATATTTCCTGGCTCTAACCATCCTTCGTTAACTTTTTTGATACCTTCTATAAGCCATAGTATACCTACATATATTCTGAGAGGTATAAGCCATAAGGTTTGTGTTCTAAAGGATAAATGTCCGCCAACAAAGGATCTTCTGTCTTCCATATGGAAGAATTCATGTCTCAAATAGTTCCATATTAATCTTAATCCACCTACACCCCATAGATAGTGCATATTAACCAAATGTTTCATCATCATGGCAAAGAAACCGCTAAGCTGAACCCCCATCAACTCTGCTACACAATAATGGCTTCCTACAGAAACCATGAATCCATGGGTTTTTAGTTCAAATTTCTGTTTTTCCTTCTTTTCAATGTCTGCAATAATATTCTTTGCAGCACATGCACCTGTCTGTATAGCAGTTTCAACTATCTGAGGTATTGGCTTTCCATTTATCTCATAATAGGCATTATCCCCAACAGCATATATATTGTCTTTATCCAAAGTCTGGAGATAATCATTTACCTGCACCCTGTTTCTCTTGCCTTCTGTAAAACCTGTTTCCATATTAAATGAATTACCCTGAACTCCGCAGGTCCAAATAAGAGTCGCAGTCTTTATTTCAGTGCCATCTTTCAGTTCTACACTATCTTCAGTGGCTTTTACAATAGGAGATCCTGTCAGTACTTTTACGCCGTTTTTCTCCATAAATCTTTTTGCTTTTTCTTGGAGATTAGGTTTTAGTATTGGGAGTATATTAGGCATAGCCTCAATGTTGTATAAAGAAACCTCCGACTCAGGAATATCATGTTGGGCACAAAGAAGCTTCTTCCATTCCATAAGCTCTCCAACAACTTCTACACCAGTAAAACCGGATCCTGCAACTATAATTGTCAACAATTTCTTTCTCTTTTCTGGATCCTTTTCTTCTCTTGCTTTTCTAAATATTTCCTCTATATGATGTCTTATTTTTAAAGCATCCTTAAGAGACCATATTGTAAACCCATGTTCTTTTACACCCGGAACACCAAAAAATGCAGGTTCGCTTCCTACACCAAGTATCAGATAATCATATTCGTAGCTTGTCCTCTCAGATATAACTTGCTGCTTTTCATGATCCACCTTAATTATTTCGTCAGTAGCCAATTCCACCTTTGTAGCCTTAAAAACCTGATATAGATCTACCATAACACTCTCTTTTTGTGTTCTGTGTCCTGCAATTTCATGAAGTTCTGTCAGTAAAGTGTGATATGGATTGCGATCAATCAATGTAATTTTTACACTATCGTCTTTTTTGAACCTTTTGTTTAAAACTTTAGCTGCTTCAACTCCTGCATAACCAGCGCCTAAAATAACAATTTTTGTTTTTGGTTCCATCATACCCCTCCTATGATATACTTAACATCAGATAGACAATAAACCCTACTGCGGTAACGAATACTGTATAATCTCCCAATACCAAACATATAATTGCTAACCTTAGTAATTATTTTTTACTCCAACCTTATGCAGAATTTTGGCAGCATAGGGCTTATTAAATCTTGATCTGTGTCTATCTACGGCTTATCGCGTTTGAGATATATCAAACGAATAGCCAAGTTATAATATTCTTACTATAGTATATAATTATTTTTGACATATTTCAATGTATATTTTCTGTACAAAATAATTCTTATTCTACTCAAATTATATTCATATGGAGTCAAATAATATACATTTTTATCTTTTAGTGCTATTATTAAAGCTAACATTGTGATAAAATCTATTGTGAAAAAATCTTTTATTCTATATTCGGAGGTTAGAGCATGAGTTTGAAAAATAAAAAGTTTATTATATTATTATTAACACTCTGCCTATTTAGCTTTTTACTAGTTAATTGCGCTAATAAAGAAACTAACCCTAAAAGCCCGTTATCAAAATCTAACTATTTGTTGGGAACTTTAGTAACTATAAGTCTCTACGATAGCCAAGATAATAAAATTATTGATGAAGCATTTGACAGAATAAGAGATATTGAAAATAGAATGAGTATTAACAGCGAAGAACCCAGCCAAATTACTCACCTGAATGAAGCCTCGGGTTCTCATAGTGTAGAACTAAGTGAAGATACTTTCCAAGTCCTTGAAAGAGGCCTATATTATTCAAAGCTAACCGATGGAAGATTCGACATCACCATTGGACCTATAGTTAAGTTGTGGAATATAGGTACTGAACATGCCGCCATCCCTGATTCTGACATTTTATCCGAAAAGTTAAAACTTGTGGATTACAATAACTTATCGTTGAATAAGGATCGTCTCACCGCCAAACTTGAGATGGAAGGCATGATAGTGGATTTAGGAGGTATTGCTAAAGGTTATGCAGCAGATGAAGTTGCTTCCATACTCAAAAAAAATGGTGTAAAACACGCTATAATAAATCTTGGAGGCAATATTCTAGTCATTGGAAGCAATATAAACGGCTCTCCATGGAAAATAGGAATTCAAGATCCTTACGATTCCCGTAACGATTACATGGGTATAGTGGAAGTAGTTGATAAATCAGTTGTTACTTCTGGTATATACGAAAGATATTTTGAGGCTGATGGTAAAAGATATCATCATATTCTTGATCCTGAAACTGGATTCCCAGCGGATAATGGCTTAGCTGCAGTCTCTATAATCACTAATAAATCGATAGATGCAGACGGTTTATCTACTTCGGCGTTTTTACTAGGTCTGGACAAAGGAAGAGAATTAATCGAAAACACGGAAGATACTGAAGCCATTTTCATTACAACAGATAAGAATATATATCTGACCTCTGGAATTAAGAATAAATTTATACTGATAAATAAAGAATATAAGTTGATGGATTGAATCTTGGGATTTAATCCATTTTAGCTTTTTAGCCCTTTGGTTTAAATATTAGTGAAGCAATAAAACCGAATATTATAGCCGAAGATATACCAGCGCTGGTAAGCTTGAATATGCCGATCAACACTCCTATTGCCCCATGTTCATTCAGTTCTTGCATAGCGCCTTTCAAAAGGGAATTACCAAAGCTACATATGGGCACTGTGGCTCCGGCCCCTGCAAATTTCACAAGAGGCTCATAAAGTCCTAAACCGCCTAAAATTGCTCCGGCAACTACTAAGGTACTCATAGTATGGGCAGGAGTCAGTTTAAAAACATCCATCATTATTTGACCTATGACACATATTGCTCCTCCTACAATAAAAGACCATATTATTTTTTCCAATGCAAAACCTCCTTACATTTCTATTGCTACCGCATGTGCTATACAGGGTATGCTTTCCTTCTGCTGATAAGATAGAGGGGAATGAAGAGCTCCCGTTGCAACTGCTAACAATCTTTTTATTTTTCCTTTTCTCATTTCATTAAGTAAATGCCCGTATATAGTTACAGCTGAACTGGCACAACCACTCCCTCCCGCAAAAACTTGAGGTTGCCTTTCCCTGTCATATATCATCATGCCGCAATCTAAAAAAGCTTTCTCATTGATACTAATACCGTTTTCCTTGAATTTATCAAGAGCAATTTTATGGCCCACAGCTCCCAAATCGCCTGTGACTATTAAGTCATAATAATCTGATCCTATTCCAAAATCTCTAAAATGGGCCTTTATTGTATCAACAGCAGCAGGGGCCATGGCTGCACCCATATTAAAGGGGTCTGTAATACCCATATCTACTATTCTGCCTAAAGTTGCACCAATAACCCTAGGACCTTTGCCTTGAAAAGTTAGAAGGCATACTCCTGCTCCCGTAACGGTCCATTGAGATGTAGGTGGTTTTTGCGCTCCGTATTCATTAGGATACCTATACTGTTTCTCTGCAGAATTATTATGGCTTGAAGCCCCTGTAAGCACATATTTTACTTTTTGTCCATCAACTAAAGATGCTGCAATTGCAAGCCCTTCCATAGAACTAGAGCAAGCTCCATATATGCCTAAGTAAGGTATCCCTAAAGTCCTGGCAGCAAAACTGCTTGCAATTATTTGATTTATTAAATCGCCACTAATAAACACTCCTACTTCATCCTTGTCGACACCTGCCTTTTCAAGGGCCTTCATTGCTGCTTCCTCAATCATTAATTTTTCTGCCTTTTCAAAGCTATCTTGACCCATATAAGGATCATCGTGCAAAATATCAATATCCTCGCTGAGGGGACCTTCTGCTTCTAGGGGGCCCCCTACTGTAGCTGATGCAATAATTACTGGCTGTGAATCAAAAATAAAGCTTTGACTGCCTTTAACCATTTATATCCCTCCCAGATAATTAATCAGCATCTTCACTACGGCTACGGCAAAAGCAGAAAAGGTTCCAAATACTATAACAGGTCCTGCTACCTTGAACATATTACCTCCGACACCTAATACATAGCCTTCACTCCTGTGCTCTATGGCAGCAGAAGATATGGTATTAGCAAAACCTGTTATAGGCACTGCAGTACCAGCACCAGCCCATTGAGCAATATCATCATATACTCCTAAACCAGTAAGAAATATAGATATTATAATCAATGTAGCTGCTGTTGGATCTCCCGCATTTTTTTCTGTATAACCAAAATTATTTATATAAAAATATTGTATTATTTGACCAACAGCACAAATACTTCCTCCAACTATGAAGGCTTTTATGCAATTCTTTAAAACCGGTCTTTTAGGTTCTCTTTGTTGAGCAAAATCTTTATATTTTTGCTGCTCCAAATTTAAATTGTTCTTATTGCTTGGCAATTTCAAAACCTCCCTAACCTTCACTAGAACTTATTTTTTGCAGCAATCTATAAAATATTACTACGAAAGATATATTAATGTTAGTTATTAATATAGTTCTCCAAAAAACAAAAATAAAAAAGATTGCATAGTCCTATTGTTTAGGAAAGTTTACCTCCTGAACAATAAAAAAATAGGCGTGAATGCCTATTTTTCAATGAAAACCTTTTTTATATATTCCTTTATTGCTTAAATATAATCTGAACTTGCCAGATAATCTCTTATTATAAACTAATTTTTTACAATTAAGCTTTTTCCAATCAATATATTTATCATTTTTTACCGCCTTAGCTTCATATCTCATATCTTCAGACATATGCAACACCTCTTTCTGATACCATCTTATTCTCTAAACCTTGCATAGCGATACTATAATTTACATGCTACCATAGCAGGTTGTTTCATGTCAAACATTAAGATTCCCAACTATATAGTTGCTTCGATGTATCTTAGTATATCGTCACCTATTATGCTAGCACATTCATTTAATACTTTTGGCAATACAATGGTGTCACCTTTTTTCAATAATATCCTATTTTCTTTAAAATTTAAAAAACCTTGACCAGATATGACTGTTAAAATTTTAACTTCATCGCATCCTTGCATAATAGATTCTTGATTTTTCAAAGATATAAATTTAGCCTTAAAATGTTGATAATTTCCTATGGTGATCAAACTATGTCCCTTGGATTCCATATCATATATATTGATGATATCAGAAAAAGATTTAAAATTATGAGGCTTTATTGATTCTATAGCTTTTTCTACATGAAGCTCTCTTTTTTTTCCTTTATCCAATCTGCCCCAATCATATAATCTATATGTGACATCAGAAGACTGTTGAAGCTCGTAAACTAAAACTCCCTTTCCTAAAGCATGGACAGTGCCAGAAGGTATAAAAATACAGTCGCCTACGCTCACATTTACTTTATTTAGCATGTTGATTATGGAACCATCCAAAGCAGCTTCATATATTGTTTTTTTGTCATAATTATCATTAAAACCCCAATATATATATGAATCTTTATAACAATCCAAAACTACCCACAGCTCATCTTTGCCACAGGTACCGTCTTTAAACTTTACAACTGTTTTCTCATCAGGATGCACCTGTATAGACAGATCATCCCAAGCATCAATAAATTTTATCACTAGCGGTATGTCATGAACTCTCCCATCGAACTCTATGCTTTCACCAATTATACCTATAAAATTTTTGTTATAATGAATTAATCTAGAACCGCCCCATATCTTTCCTAGCAACACTGGTTTGGTTTTATATGGCAACATAAAAAACCCCCCGATTAACAGATTGAATTTCCCTAATACAATCTATTAAAGGAGGCTTATCTGTGCTACAGATTTGATTAAACAATTGGAATAAACGTGTTTTATATAATATAAAGTATTTTACTTCCGAGGAAATAAGTTGATATAACTTTTTCGAAAAATTCCTTCATTTCACTTATCTGTTCCTTATTATACACATACTTACCATATCCAAACTGGCCATATTTAAAACTTCTATCCCCTTCTTTCATAGGTAAGGAAGTTTCGGGAAATATCTCCAATATCCTGTTCTTTGCATTAATTGTGTATCTATGAGATATTATTTCAAAGCTTATGTCTTTATTGGGTATATGAGATATTTTATCCCTCAGCATCATCAAAAGAGATTTATATTCATTCTTCCAATCTCCTTCCATAAAAACAGGAGCTATTAAAAATCCTGTTGGATATCCCTTCTCTATCACCTTACTTGCTGCTTCTATCCTTTTTCCAGCAGATGGAGTAAAATGCTCATAACTTTTTATCACCTTGTCTGTATTTAGGCTGAACCTTACAGATGTATGTCCCTTATGTTCTACTTCAATAAAATCCTCCACATTTGTAAACTTTGTAACAAATCGAAATCTGCCATTGGGCTGCTCGGCAAAAAATTTAATAGTTTGGGCTAACCCCCTTGTATAAGGCTCTACGGGAAGAGGATCAGATGTTGCAGCTCCCTCAAATATGGTTATATCATTTCTTCTTTCTTTTATATATTTCTCAGCTTGTTGAAGAATTTCATCTATATTTACATAAGCTCTTATATAAGGTTTATCTCCCAATTGTGTATTTAGATAACAGTACTCACATTGCCCCATACAACCTGTTACTAAAGGAAGCTGATAATGAGCAGAAGGTTTGCATGTTTGGAATTTAAGGGTTTTCCTCACACCGATAACTAAAGTCCTCTTTCCTTCTGTATACTTTTCTGCAAGATCCTCACCGGGTATACCTTGTACCCTGTTTGAATTAAGCTTTATTATCTCCACGTCCTTGTTTTGAAAGTATTCATATAGTTCAATCCCTCTTTTGTATAAAAAAGCATCTTTTTCAAAAATAACTCTCTTTGGCATAAACATACTAACACCTCATAATTACTGGTATAATCAATAGTTATGTTACCTGATTCATTGCTTTAATCCTCATTATTATAAGTATTAGTTCTAAATTCATTCATTTTTTCTAGGTAAAAATGTGAAATAAAAAAACCTAAGGAATTATTTAATACAAATATAATTCCTTAGGTTTTTCTCTTAAAAACACTAATCTATATATGTTTCAATCTTATCATTGAAAAAGAATACTCCCACTCCGCCAATTCCTAAATGAGAACCTAATACACTTCCTATCTTACTGACGATAACCTTAGCTCCTTCAATTCTTGATTCAATCATGAATTGTATCTCTTTGGCTGTATCAATATCATCTGCATGGCTTATTCCAATGATTTGATTGGGAAAGCGCTTGATTCTTTTTTCTACAATGTCCATAACGGTTTTTAAGGCTTTCTTCTTACCTCTAACTTTTTGTATCACTTCCATAATGCCATCATTAACATGAAGGATTGGCTTGATATCGAGCATACTACCTATTATACCTTGACTTTTACTTATTCTGCCTCCTTTAATAAGCCAATTCAAATCTGTTATTGTAAAAACATGCTCTATATGCTCTATCATTTTTCTTATCGTATTGATTACACTTTCAAAACTTCTCCCTGCTTCCAACAGCTTAGAAGCCTGCAATGCAATCAAACCTGTAGCCAAAGAGCCTGATTTAGTATCTATTACCTCCATCTTTATTCCCTTATACTGTCTTTTCAAATCTTCAACTACTCCGTATACAGTCTGATATGTACCTGATAATTTTGATGAAAAGGATAAAAATATAAAATCTTCGCCCTTTTCAATGCAATCCTTAAATAAATTATATGCATCCAGGGGATTGGGTTGAGAAGTTTTAGGCCATATTCCCTTTCTCATAGCTTCATACACATCATCAACTTTTATACTTACTTTATCTAAGAATTCCTTGCCGTTTAAACTGACAATTAGGGGCAGTGTCTTTATATCATACTTCTTCATCAATTCATCAGGCAAATCACAAGTACTATCAACTATTATCTTAGTCATAAATCCTCCTTCTGAGCCATCAGGAACAGTTGGATCTGGCTCACTTTGAATATAGCTATATCTATTTTTTATCCACTTTTCACACTGTTTTTAACACAGCTGAAAAAATGTACTTTAATTAACAGCTTATATTTATAGAATAATTCAACAGGCTGACAATATCAATAGAAAATAAGAAAGGCTTCAATGTGAAGCCTTTCTTTATAATAAGGGAGCCTTTCTTGAAACCCTTCAATAACACTCAAAACTTCTTATTCTCCTCAAATCCATACCAAAATATACCCATCTTCGTCCATTCCATCTCCAACCTGATACGGACCGACGGCCTACAAATACTAAAAATGCCCAGAAACCTCTTCCTCTTTCAGGCCATATAAATACGAATCTGAAAGTGCATCTTCTTATGGAACCTGGGTCTACAGCAAGCACTCCCACGCCACTAGGTTCTGCCTGCTGGGGAACAAAACTCGGTGGTGGCCCTGAAGGCGGCCCTGAAGCTGGTCCCTGGAATGGTGCTCCTGTTGGAGGCCCTTGAAATCCTGATCCAAAAGGAGGTACAAACTGGTTAAAGGGGCCCTGTCTCATCAGAGGGCAGACAAATTCATCCATGTTGTCTTCAAGTTCCTCTTCGAATCTGTCAAATTCATCATCATACTCTTTATACATAATATCCCACCTTATATCATTTAGTATCATATTATTCAGGTGGTAAAAAATTGGTTACATCAACAAATATTTTTATGCCTCCTTCCACTCCTTTGGAATCATAAATATTATACAAATCATAACTATCACTGGAACTATAAGGTATTTTGCAGTTGAGATCAATCCAATAGAATCTGCTATTTTCCCAAAAACAATGGCTCCAAGGCCTCCCAAACCCATAGGCAATCCAAAAACAAGGCCTGTTGCTAAGTTTGTATTTTTGGGTATCAAACTTTGTGTTATAAACACAGTAGGCGTATTTGAAAGACAGAAGAAAAAGCTCATGAAAATGAGACATATCACAGTCAGTATGCCTTCCGACCAAAATGCCAATGCAGCTGATATAGCCCCTAATATACCTGAGATAATAAGAATATTCTTATGTCCTAATCTATCTCCAAAAAAACCTCCAAAAAATGTTCCTATAGGTTCCGCAAATAGAAACATAGTGATTGTAATTCCTGCCAAACTTAAGGTTATATCCTTCAGCGTCATATACTGAATTCCAAAAGTTACAATGCTTCTAAATACTATGTTGCGTGCAGTAGGTATAACAACTAAAAGGAATAGCCACATTATTTTATAGATACTTAGTTTGGATTCTCCCTCTTTTTTTGTTTCTTGCTGTTCAATTGTAATTTTATGTACACCAGAAAAATACATAATTATAGCTGCAAATATACCAGGAATCAATAGATAAACTAATACATTTAAGCCATAAATATTGGTCAAGGGAAGGACAATTGCCGGAGCAGCAGGTATGGCCAACCCGCCTACCACTAAAAAACTTGATAAGCTAGTGCCTTTAGCTCTGTCAGAAAGCTTTATAGTCAAAGCTGAGCCTAAAGGATGATAAACAGAAGAAGCCAAACCTCCTAAGGCTACTGCTATAAGAAGTACATAATAATTATTTATAATGGCTGCTAAACACATAAATAATCCTATCCAGACAACAGAAATCACAAGGAGCCAGCCATCTGTTTTTTTGTCTGTAAAATAACCTACAATAGGCTGAAATACAGATGCAAATGCAATAATAAAAGCTGACACTATGCCTTGTTGTGCTAAAGTTATAGATAGCTTTTCGCTAAACAGATATAGCACCGGCGGAATAATATTTGAATAAAAATCTATAAAAAAATGTCCTATAAAAATTGATAGAATTATCATACCTTTGTTTTTAAGCCCTTTTTGAATATCCATTTAACCAAGACCTTTCTATTATATTAGGATAAGCTTATTATAACATTTTTAGCTTAATTTGGACAAGTTGTGCTATTTATAGCACTAATATGCATGCCAAATTTATGCTATAATATAATAATAAAATAAAAAAAGGAGGATCCCATGTTATACATAAGAAATGAAAGTAATAATCCCTACTTTAACTTAGCATTTGAAGAATACTTATTCAATCTTGATGATAATGAAAACTATTTTCTCTTATGGCAAAATGAACCAACCATCGTTGTAGGAAAGCATCAGAATACATCGGAAGAGATAAACAGCGATTATGTGAAAGAAAAGGGCATAAATGTAGTAAGAAGGATTACAGGCGGTGGCGCAGTTTATCATGATTTGGGAAACCTTAACTATAGCTTCATAATAAAAAATATGAAAAAAGTTGATTATGATTTCAGCAAGTTTACCATACCTATAATAAAAGCTTTAAAAAAGCTTGGCGTTGAATCAGAGCTTTCCGGTAGGAACGATATTACCATTGACGGAAAAAAGTTCTCAGGCAATGCACAGGTAGTGAAACAAGGAAAGCTTTTGCATCACGGCACTTTGCTTTTTGACTCAAAAATGGAAGAGCTGTCAAAAGCATTAAAGGTGTCTGAAGACAAATTCAAATCAAAGGGCGTAAAATCTGTAAGAGCAAGGGTAACCAATATAAAAGATTATTTGTCAGAAAATATATCAGTTTTAGAATTCAAAGAACTGCTTCTGAATTACATGTTTGATGAGGATATGGAACTTAAGGAAGGAAATCTATCTCAAAAGGATTATGATGCTATAAATTCTCTTATGGAGAATAAATATCTCAAATGGGAATGGAACTACGGCGAATCACCTGAATTCAATGTAAAACAATCCAAAAGATTTTCCAGCGGAAAGATTGAGACATTAGCAAATGTTAAAGATGGAATCATCCAAGACATAAGGTTTTATGGAGATTTCTTCGGAAGCGGTAATCTGGAGGATATCCAATCACTTCTTAAAGGGGTACGCTATGAGGAAAGCCACATAAGAAATGCATTGAAAGATGTCAATGTGGATGATTACTTCAAAAATATTAGCCTTGATGAATTGATAAGCTGTATATTGTAGCGAGCTTAGGGTATTCCTTTAGGGTCTTGCTGCGTGCTACGGGCTGCAAGTAACTAGGGTATTCCTCTATGGGTTTTTTAGCTAATCTAAGAAAGCTATACAGCTATACAGAATAAGCATATGTACAGTTCACAAGGGTATTGATTTTGGTAACCCTACGGGTCACAGGTAACTCTATAGCTCATATCCTAAGAAAAATCTAACGCCTTCCAAAGGGCATCCTTGCCCTGGAAAGCTTGGTCAGCATCCATGCTGCCCATACGATTTTTCTAGGGATATTTCGCTAAGAGTTACTAGCAAAATCAATAATTTGTTCACTTGCACATATGCTTATTCTTTAGTTACTATAACTTGCTAAGATAAAGAAATTATTGTATAGGAGAACGTTGCTGTAACTGTATATTAGATATATGCTGAAGATATTTTGTGAGCTTTGTAGCAGTTCTTAGCGAAGGACGAACTAAAAAAGCCGTGAGGATGGCATGGATGCCCGTTTTGCGACGTTAGAATTCTCTTTTAGATGAGCATTAGAATGTCACCTGTGACCCGTAGGGTTACCAAAGTTAATAACTGATGCGATATTATATATCCATTAGATTGCCTTTA
>JAAYMO010000271.1 GCA_012521375.1 Clostridiales bacterium | reverse complement strand
TTTTTGTAAAAAATGAATTGACATATAACGATCCCAATCTGAATGTAAAATACTACAGGCGCCATATTTTTCGTGAAGAAGATGGAGAATGGAAGCTTTGGGAGGTCAGGGAAGATTTCCATTATGGCAATAAAATGCCCGTGCCCAAAGCTGTAGAGCTTTTTAGTAACTATAATGGTGTAGAAGTGGAATACCCTTACACCCTTGATTTAAGCCAATATAACAAAGAATGGTTTTAGTTTAGGCTGAAACCATTCTTTGTTATATCATCCTTAGATTAATTATTCGTTACTTCAATAGTTCCTTTATCAACGTTAGCAAATCGCTGTATACACCATAGGCAGTCTGTCGTATCTCAGGATTTCTCTCAACTATGCAGATTTCTCCCATTAAGTCTGTGGTGATAGATAGTATGGATGTGGTAGAATCCACATTGCTAAATATATCCTTGTTATCTACAAATGATGGATAGACTCTGCCTTTCACTGTGCCATTTTCTCTGTAGCCTTCACAAAGGAGTTTTATCTTTCCGCCTTTTTTCTTTGCATCTTCTATATCCTTAATAGTTATGCCTGAAATACCTGTTGTATCTATAGTCATTGGATTTACTTCTCCATCCATCAGTACATTTATTAAAGCTGCTGTCTTAGCCGCCGCATCCCAGCCATCTATATCCATAGATGGATCTGCTTCAGCAAATCCTCTCCTTTGCGCTTCCTTTAGTGCAGTTTCATAGTCTGAGCCTGCTTCCATCTCTTCCATGATGAAATTAGTGGTAGAATTTAAAATTCCCTTAAATCCTAGTACCACACAGCCTGGCAAAGTTTTCTCAACCAAATTAAATATAGGTGCTCCGTCCATAACCGTAGTCTCGTGAAGAAGAAATATACCTTTTTCATCAGCCAGTGACTTGAGCCTCTTGTAGTCCCAGGCTATGGGACCTTTATTGGCGGTTATGACATGCATATTGTTTCTAATGGCTTCTTCTATATGGCTTATTGCCGGTTGTCCATCCTTTATGGAAAGTGTGCTCAGCTCTATTAGTACATCTGCGCCTGATTTTTTTATGATTTCCAAGGCGCTCCCCTCTATTCTTTGAGGGTTATCCTGTGAAAATCTACCTTCTGTCTCTACTTCATACAAAGCTCTATTCAGGTCTATTCCTGATGAATCAAAAAGGGCACCCTTTGTCTTTGTGGATATGGCTGTAACAACTACATTGAAATTGTATGTATTCTGGATTTCTTCTGTCTTCTCTAAAAGCATTTTGCAAAATTCCTTCCCTGCGTTGCCAAAGCCAATCATACAGATAGATAATTCTCTACTAACCACTATTGCACACCTTCCTCTTTCAATAATATTCTAAACTCTTATTTTACCCATAAAATATTCACAGTTCTCTAATGGTTGGTCAATTTCTTCAGGGCAGTGCCGTCTTTTTTCATCATATAAAGATTATCATCAAACTCACTTTTGTTGGCAATAATATATATCCAATCTCCTGCAAAATTTACCTGTCTTATATACTTTGATTCATATACAAGAGAGTTTCCTGTTCCATCCATTCTTACCCGATACAGCTTTTCCTTATAATCCGCATAAGAAGCATTATCAACTTCCAAATAATAAATCCATTCCCCATCAAAATTCACCACATTCAATCTTGATATAAATTTTTCAGTTCCATCATTTTTATAAATACGATCACTATAATATATATAATCTCCGAAGCCTATTATATCTATAGTAGGTATATCAGAGGGTTTATCATCTATTCTGGATTTCATGGAGCCATCTGTCTTCATTTTATAAGGGAAAAATGTATAATAATCATCTTTCGTCAAATCAGACTTGGTATAGTATATCCAATCTCCTACTACAATGAAACTCTGAACTAAATCCTCTATGTTGGGTATCAGTGATTGTCTATTTGAGCCGTCTAATTTCATACGCATTATGCTTCTTCCCGCATATCCTTCATTATAGTAGATCCAATCTCCCACAATCTGAAGATAGTCCTGATTGGCCTTAACATCTGTTTTTAGCTGTGTCTTGCCTGTTCCATCGGTTCTTATTTTATAAATTGAGTCAGATCCAAAAATAACTCTAGTGTAGTATATCCAGCCATCCTTCACATTTATATTGCTGGCTATGTCACTGCAAACCAGGGTTTCTCCTGTTCCGTCCTCTTTTACTTTATATATATTCCCTGCATATGTATATTGTATGCTATTGGGATTAACCGGCTTTATATAATATATCCATTCTCCTTCCTTTGCCGCAATAGCCCTTCCTTTATTGTTTGCTATATAATTACCTCTGTTGGATAGATCCTCAACATAGGGTTTTATGCCATATTTATCTGCATACAAAGCCAGATCCAGGAATCTCATTTCTATATTTTCAGTACCTCCTGGTTTAGCAAAATACCTAACTTGTTGCTTATGATAAGCTATCCAGTCTCCAAAGCTATTGAGCATGTAGTTGTAAGAATCATCAATCAATGTTTTTCCGCTGCCATCCAAGTTAATACGATATATAGTATAGTCTTCATTATAGTTTTCATAATAAATATAATTATCAGCTATCACAAATCCGCCTACTCTATCATCCATTACTAATATGGTTTCTGATTCGTCAACGCTTATTTTATACAGTTTACTATCTCGATCATAGGGAAATTTACAATAAATATAACCATCCACTACATCATTAAACAAGTAAAATGTTCCATATGCTTTTAGATCTGTTCCATCATTCTTTACCCTATAAAAACCATAATAACTACCAGTATGATTATAAGTATTATAATAATATACATAACCATCACTGACTACAAAATGGGTTACATGCTGGTTGCCAGGGTGGGATGTAAGCTTTTTAAGGCCTGTTCCGTCTGTTTTGGCCATGTATATGCTTCCATTATCATTTCTGTTTACAAAATACAAATAATCCCCTTCTACCATCAAACTTTCAGCATATATGTCGGGAAATAAAACCTGTTTTTTAGTGCCATCAACACACATTTTAGTTATATCGGAACGGTAGTTGCCTTCAGAATCCACATAAGTACCTAAATAATATATCCAGTTTCCCACAACATTTAAATATTCAGGATAATCTACTTCCATCATGTATTGTTTATACGAATTATATTTTCCAGCATTCAAAGCTGTCAATAAAGTCCCATCTTTTTTAATTTTATAGAGACTATATGTACTGGTTTCATCATTAAAATATATCCAATCGCCCTGTTCAGCTATAAAACCTTTGCTTAAAAGATTTCCACCGGAATTGCCTCTATAGTTCATTTTATATTTAGGATTTGTAACCGATTTGCATGTTATCATCACTGTAGAAGATTCATTATTCCACTCCACTTGCCCTCCAAGACTTTCAGCAAAAAACCTTAAAGGAATCATTGCATGTTCCTTTACTAATACAGGAGCAACATCCAATTGTTTTACCGTATCATTAACTTTAGCTGCTTTATTGCCTATTGTAAATTGAATGCTAATGCCTTGGCTTGTCCCAGTCACAGTCTGAGTTTCTGCATCCCAAGACATAGTTAAACCGAAGGGTTCAAAAATATCACCGGCAGATACCATCGTATGACCATTAGGGGATATCAATGGTTCAGTAAACTCGATATAACTTCCGTTCAACAACACTTTTAACTGTGTATCTGCGTATGTAAAAGATACCATCAACATAAAAGCAACGGTTAGCACAAAAATAAAAAACAAACTTTTCTTCATATAAATGCCCCTTTCGTAGAATTGAGATGTTTTTCCAATGATTAAATTATACCTTAGCCAAATAAACACTTCAAGCTTTGGGGCATCACAAAGCCTGACAACCTACTCCTGACACAGCATTTTTACACAACAAAAAAACCTTGAAGTTTCAAGGTTTATAATCTAACTTATGGTGCGCCCGACAGGATTCGAACCTGTGACCCCTTGATTCGTAGTCAAGTACTCTATCCAACTGAGCTACGAGCGCATTTTAAGAACATAATATATATTATCATAAATATGTTTGAAAATCAAACAACAATAATTACACTTTTTAACCCTTCATGTCAATTTTTCTGCTTTTAAATAATAAACAGATGCCGGAAATTATCAGGAACAATGGTACAATACTTCTTCTCAAAGACCAATATACATTCTGGAAATTGACGCCAAATATGGATATCAAGACGCTGTTGGGAAAAGCATTTATAAAACCTATTAATCCTAAAACCAAAAATACTATACCCAAAAGTTTCCTATTTCTAAAAAGTGATTCATAACTGTAAACTTCCTGGTCTCCTACAGTTTTCCCTTGGGCTATTTGCTTTTTGATGTTGTACCCATCAAAAAAACTAAAAAACCATAATGGCAGACACACAACAGGAATCAATTGTTCGGCATTAAAGCTTAAAAGAAGGGTAAAAGCTCCAATAGTTGTTACCATAAGTTGAACTCCTCTTTTAAACAAGCCCATGGACATTTGTGAAGCGCCTGGTATTAACGAAAAGCAGAAGAATAATATGTCACGAATCATTTTTGTCCCCCTCTTTCGCATTATCTAACGTTCTGTATTCAATGTTAAATCTAGTTGAAAAATCTTTTCAGAAATATCTATAATATTATTGTTTATACTTTCTATGGGTTTTATAATGCTATTTTGAATCTTTGCTATATTTCTCTCCATATTATTCATATCCATATAATTTTCAGCTTGCGGATACAAACTTAGCAATGCCATTATCAAGCCTGCTGCTACCATGCTTATTCCTAGGCTCCTGATACTATTGACTGCATTAATGCCTATGGTTTTATACCTTTGAAGATCTATAGAATCCATTATGTTTGTTATAAGTCCAGAAGGCGCTTCGATGCTTCTTCCCATATTGGATAATATATGCTTTATGTCAACTATCCTCTCATACTCTAGTTTGCATTGAAAACAGCTGTTTAAATGATCCTGTATCAAGATGGTTTCAGATTTATCAGTATCACCAGATATATAGCGGTATAATTTCTTCCTAACTTGGCTGCATAACAACTCTCCCACCTCCGAAACCAGAATTATGCACCAATCTTTTCTTAATCAGGTTTCTTCCTCTGAAAAGTCTGGTGTCAATGGTTTTCCTAGGTATCTTCAATATATCTGCAATTTCTTGAGGACTGAAATCTTGAAAGTAAAACATGATCATAACCGTTTTATATATTTCCGGCAACTTAGCTATTTCTTCCCTAATGATATCTGAGTTCTCATGTCTTAGAAATATTTCCTCCGGATTACTTTGATAATCTGCAATAAAATCATATATATCTGCTTCCTCTTCATTTTGACAGGATAAGATAGAAATAGTTTTTGCTCTCTTCTTTCTTGTCCAATCAATGCATTTGTTTACCGCTATTCTAAAAAGATATGTAGAAAACTGAGCTTTATTTTTAAAGCTCCCTAAATTATTATATAGTTTTATAAATATCTCTTGGGTCAAATCCTTCGCTTCTTCATGATCTCTTGTATAGCTGTAAGCTGTAGAATATACTTTATTCTGATATCTGCTTATAATCTCTGCATAAAGCTCTGTTTCTCCCTTTAAAATAAGATCAACAATTTCTTCGTCTCTCAAGTATTTTCACCACCCTCTAACTGTTATTAAGACGATTTTTTAATGGGTTTTCTTCAATTAAACAATAATATATTATTTAATTTCTATATTTCCATTACTGGTTTTTAGCCTTATCTCTTTACTTCCGACACCAAGTTTAGCTTCCAAAGTTTTTTTATTGCCAGAATCTTTAACATCACCCTTAAAGCCCTTTATGCTTCCAAAGCTTGTTTGTGCGCTTATTCTTCCGTTTTCGATGCTTTCTTCATCTATTGACACATTTCCGAATGACGTCTCCGCATCAATACTGCCCTTTACCTCTGATATTTCAATATTCCCATTTCTGCTTTCAACTTCAATATCCCCTTGCACATCCTTAAGTCTTATATTACCAAAAGATGTTTTCGCTTCTATGTTTCCAGCAACTTCATTGATACTAATATCTCCATTGCTCACAGATGCGTCTATATTGCCTTCTATATTTTTCAAATGAATATTTCCAAAGGAATTCTTAATTGCTGTATCCTTTGAACAATTTTTTACTTCAATATCTCCATAGCTGTTTTTTACTACTGTTTTTCCCCCATATTCTATATGAATATCTCCAAAACTATTTTTTATATCTAGAGTTATGTCCTTTGGCACATAAAGGACAATATCTACCGTTGCTTTATCATAATCCTTCCTATCTGCATTAGGAACATCTTCTATATAAATATTTGTAACTTGTCCCTCTTCTACTCTTATGGCATTCTTAGCATATTTCCTAGCCTTTGATTGGTCGTGATAGCGAACTCTTACTTTAGCCTCTAATCTGATACCATCAGAATTATTTTTTTTAACTTCAATATCTCCCAAATTATTGATAACTCTCAATTCCTTAATATCATAATTTTGAGATATGCCTGATTTATCAATCCTTTCTTCAATTTGGCCTTTGTAACCCAGATTTCCTACAACAGGAATATCACCTATTCCTCTTATACTAAAATGTCTTATCGACACAAATCTACCACTTCCTAAAACTGCAGCAATAATGATAAACGCAATACATAAACCATCTATGCTTAACTTCACATTGTCATTGTTTTTCCCATAAACAGACATGTATATTATCATTTCCAAACCTAACCCTATAAGTAAAAGAGGCCAATACCTATATATATCTTCTATAGGTATATTTGTAAAATTCTTAGCAAATAATATAGAGCCTGCTGTAATCAAACCTATTGCTAGGGTTATTGTACCCACCTTTTTTCTAACCATATCTACTCCTCCAAATTACAAACTAATTAATGTTTCATATTAATATACGTTAAAACATGTAAAAAGTTTGTAAAGTTAAAAAGCTGCAGAATTTATCTGCAGCCTATCGAATGCTCATTATTCCATACTATCAAACCAAGGCTTGAAAAATTCCTTTAGGTCTTTGCCGCTTACTTCTTGACAAACATTTATAAAATCCTCTGTTGTTGCAATTCTAAACTTATACCTGTCTACATAAGTTCTGACAATTTCCAGAAATGTATCTTCTCCTAGTTTTTGTCTTAATTCATTTAGCATTTGGGCCCCCCTGTCATAAGCTGTAGGCCCATAATCGTCCCAATTTTTAAATTCTGACAGAGATTTTACTAATCCTCCATCTATGATTTCCGAAGATAGTGCTGCTTCTACAGAGTTTGTAACAGATCTATTATAGTAGTCCTCTGCTATTTTCTTGCCATAGGTCAACTCTATATATAAAGTTTCTGAAAATGCTGCAAAAGCCTCATCTAACCAAGGTTCATCTATTTGATCATTTCCAACTATACCATAGAACCATTGATGAGCTGTTTCATGGACAATGGTAATCAATAGAGGGTCACTTGAGTAATTGGGTTTATAATATTTATCGCTTATATAGACCAAAGCTGGATATTCCATCCCACTGGGGAACTCAGTCTGAACCACAGAATATGTTGGATAAGGATAATTACCATATAGTTTGCTGAAAAGCTTTATTGCTTTAACGCCATATTCTAATGCTTCTTCCCCTCTTTCTCTATCTTCTTTATAATAATATGACATAACCTTGATTCCATCTATTTCTTCTTCCAATACATCAAAATTATTGTTAGCCACTATGGCAAAATCTCTCAAAGCTCTCCCCTCATATGTTCGCTTTACCATACCATCATCTTCTTTTATTTCCTCTACAAGTTGACCTGATGCAGCCACAACATATTCTTCAGGAGTCTTTATACTCACTCTGTAATCTGCTGCATCACTATAAAAAGGGTCTCCTATAGCATAATACTTATCTAAATTCCATCCATCTTTATCATCATATACTGCTGCAATGGGATACCAATTGCCTAAATTAAAATTATTTTCTCCATATCCGAATCGCTCCCCTGCAGGTGGTATTTTCAGCATAAATTCAATTTTTATATTAACTCTCTCATAAGGTTTTAAAGGGGAATCCAACTCTACTTTCAATATGGTTTCTCCCTCTCCGGATAAGGAATACTTCAAAAGTTTTTCTCCATTTTCTTCTCTTTTACTTACAGAAATTATCTCTCCATAACCCGGCTCAAAGCCTCTCTTATAGGCATTTTCAAAATCATCAAACAAAAAAGGAGCCGTTTCCTTTGTTCTGAATGCATTGGGGTATACGTGAAAGTATAATTCTTTCATCTCAATTTTATCGTTATTATAGTAATTTATTTCTTCAACAGCAGTTAGAACTTTCTCTTCCACATTCAGTTCAGCTTCTATGTTATAAAAGCTCCTGGCCTCCACTTCATCCATCTGCAATGCAGGCGCTGCTTCCTTTTGTGCTAAACAACCGAATATGACAACAGTAATTATAAGCAATATAGAAAGTAATTTTAGCCTAGTTTTCACTGAGATCATTCCCCTCAAAAAAACAAAATCAATATATATTTATTCGTAAACCTTAATAATATACTACCATAGTCAAATATTTTGTAAACAGATACATAATTCAAGCAAAACTATGTATTTAAACATAAAAAGTATCATCCTCTTGTTGATATAAAAACTTTTATGTTTCTTCTTTCAACTCTTATGGAAAGAGGAAAAGTAGGACCCCTTTCTCCATCAATATCACTTTCAAATACTTGATCAGAGGAAATCTTTAAATTGTCTGTCTGAAAATGATATATATTTGAATCCTCTACATGTTCACCTCTAAGAGCCTTAATTATTAGGTTTATTATATTTGTTATATTGGCAGCTTTTATTGCTATTACATCCAATAATCCATCATAAACAGAGGCGTAAGGCGCTAATCTTGGAAAACCTCCTGCTGTACTTCCGTTTAAAACTAGGAATAGATACAGATCGTCTTCTATGATTTTATCATCATACTCCATTTTCATCCTTATAGGTCTAAGTCTGGGTATTTCTTCAAACCCCTTTATATAATAAGCTATCTTGCCTAAACTGTTTTTCATGCCAATATCCGTCTTATATGGTACATCTGCCAAAAGGCCTGCGCTGCATACATTTACAAAATAATTTCCGTTTACTACTCCTGTATCCACCTCCAGTATTTCGCCGCTGGTTATTATTTCACAACATTTTTGCACATTCCGGGGAATTCTCATGTGAGCAGCAAAATCATTGGAAGTTCCAAAAGGGAAAATCCCTATTGGTAAATCTATGTTATTTTTTTTCATAGTATTTATTAAATTATTAATGCTTCCATCTCCTCCTGATATTGCGATGGCCGTATACTTATCATCAATATCTGATAGTGCATTATCCATATCATTGGCTCCCATAAGTCTATAGGGAGATACTAAATATCCTGATTTTTGGAAGTTCTTTATGACCGTATCTAACCTATTTTTAAATGTAGCATCACCGGCCACTGGATTATAAATGAGTCTGATTTTTTTCATAGAAGCTCTTACCTTCCTTTTTTATTATAATCTGATTTCATGCCTTACTTTAATTATAGTATGACCATATATAAAAACAAGAAATAAGCGTAATACCCATTCCTTATCTAAAAGAATACACTTTTTTATACTTTTTTACTCTCATAAAAACAAAAAATCATCCCTTATAGGATGATAATTTTTAAATGGCGGAGAAGGAGGGATTCGAACCCTCGCGCCAGTTTCCCGACCTACGCCCTTAGCAGGGGCGCCTCTTCGACCTACTTGAGTACTTCTCCAGATCAAATTTAATAAATTTTATGGAGGAGAGAGTGGGATTCGAACCCACGGATGCCGTAAGACATCTCTGGTTTTCAAGACCAGCTCCATCAACCACTCGGACATCTCTCCAAATTTAAGACACATTAAATTATAACAGGTAAAAATGCAAGTGTCAACAACAGCAATTGAAAAATAAATGTTATTTTGTGGTTTGCTTACAATAACTTCCGCTCTAAGGAGCCTTGAAAAGTGTGAAATCTGGCGGAAAATAAGTGAAGAATATAAAAGTCAAACCAAATACTAAAAGCAAAACTAATCCAAGTTTATCAAGTATTCTGCTATAATTTTTTGTCATAATAATATAGCTTAGTATTCCATATGTTACTGCTCCCATTATATATAATAAAATATCAAAAACCAATGAGTGTTTTCCTGACAATGCAGCATATAAATAGAAAAATACTACGATAAAAACATTCATGCTGATTATACCAACAGCTTTTGCAAAAAAATAGTTCCCTGCGTTCTCTTTCAAAAACGGATATTCAATAAGACAAAAAAATATCATTGACCAATATCCTAATTTGAGGTGTTCCCAAACGCTTTCGTTTACTGCACTGAATGCTCCGACTATAGGTGATTTTCCAGACCATTCATAAGTAAAATGCAATAATGAACCAATGATAAGTACCCAAA
>JAAYMO010000270.1 GCA_012521375.1 Clostridiales bacterium | reverse complement strand
TACTTAAACATTTGTCAAGATTTCTTTCTTCATTTTTTACTATCATACACAGGCTAATTGGTATCATTTCATCACCCACTCTGTCAATCTAATCATTATGAGAACACATATGGTTTCAAAGCTCTTTCAAGTTCTTCCTTCCATGTTAAGAAACTTGGAAGGGTCTCTTTTTCTATTTGCTCCACTAAGTAAACCTCTTTGCCTTGTTCATAGCTGTTTATTGCGTTATCCATATTACGTTTAATAGTTAATGTTAAAACATCCAAATTATTTTCCGGCAGTTTAGCTTTAATAGGGTGTAAAGCACTTTCAATGCTTCCTATGGCCTCCATTGCATCTTTTAAAACGACAAGACCTTCTTCATAGTGCAGTTTTTCTAATTGCTCCTTTATATATCCAAAACCTTCCTCTATGGTTTCTAAAAGTTGTAATATCTTTTCTATTACTTCATAGTATTTTTTCATATTATTAAACTCCTTTATCAATAAAAATGTTACATGCGTCTTCCCAATCATTATAGAAGTCGACTTCCATGCAATTATTTTTTCCTATGTTAACGGGAAAAAACTCTATGCCTTCCTCAATAGCTAACTCAATAGCTTTTTCAAAATAATCATTATCCTCGCATAGCTTTAAATACTCTTTAAAACACTCAATATGCTTCTTGCTAATTATATTAATACCTACAGCTTCTCCTTCTCCTTTAATAACTTCCTTAGAAATTTCTTTTATTCTCCCCATCTCATCAGTTGTATATTTTACTTCTTCATCTCCGCATTTCTTATTATCAACTATTATTTTATTATCTCTTTCATTGCTTATTGCCATCTCTAAGACCGCTTTATCAAATACCACATCTCCATTAAGCATAATTACATCATCGTATATATCTTCTAAACCAACAAGTAAGCTCTTTGATGTATTTGTCAAATAATATACTGGATTATACTTATAGTAGATACTAGGCATATGCTCCATAATAAGTTCCTTCTTAAATCCAACCACAGCAATAATCTCCTTGATCCCGCATTCTCTTAGTATGCGAATTTGTCTTTCCATAAGTGTTTCTCCATAAGGTAGTTTATTTAAACACTTTGGATAAGGATTCCCTAACCTACTTCCTATACCAGCTGCTAAAATTACTGCTTTCATACACATCCCCCTCTAATATCTACTAATCTATTCAAATAGCAATCTTTAAACTATGTGCTATTTCAATAGTGAGTGTATAAACTCCCATGTTCTTTCTGAAGAGTTACCGTCTTTGTAATAGTGGACTTTATTTCTTATTGTCTCTCTCTCCTTTTTATAATAGTTTTTATCACGAAGACTTTTAATTATTTCATCTTCTAAAGATTCTTGATTTAGACATTTAGGTCCTGGAGTCCAAAAATCATAAGGCTCTAATAAAAAGCCTCTGCTATCTTCATATTCCTTCAAATCTGTAGGAGTGAAAATCATCGGCTTGTCCAATAATAATAAATCAAAATATACTGATGAATAATCAGTGATAAGCAAATCGCAACTGTTTAGAATTTCATATAAGTCTACATCATTTTGTCGCAGCATATTATTTGTAACTAGACTAACATTGCTGCTTATATCAAGCTTATTTATAATAACAGCTTCATCAGCAGGGTGAAGTTTTAGAACTAGTTCAATATGATTATCTACTAGAAACTTCTTAAATTTCTTTTCATCAAAACTATCAAATCCGAAATAGTTGTTCCAGCTCTTATTACCATCATTTCTATTACCTCTTACAGCATGTCTATAAGTAGGCATATAAAATAAGATGTTTTTGCTTTGCAGATTTTTACCTATTATTCCAGATAATATTTCTCTCCCATTTGAAGTAAACAAAAGATCATTTCTCGGTGCTCCTAGAACCACATATTTATCAGGATCAGTATTTATACATTTATTCATTAAAATGTTAAACAATTCGGAATATGAACCAATATAATTAACATTATTCCAGACTTTGTCAATTTGAGATTTATATACCTCTCCTTTATCTATATAGCCCATAGCCTTTAATGGAAAACCATGCCATAAATCTATCACTATCTGATTTTTATTAATTATATTTTTGTTAAAGTGATAATTGCCTTCAGTTACTACTACAACATCACTACTTACTATTGCGTTTATAAAATCATTGCTATTGTTTTGATCCATTAATTCAATAAAGTATTTATCTTTTATGTGTTCTGGCATAAGTTTAAACATAGCATAACTGTTAGATCCAGAGTAATTAGTATTAACCAGAGTAATATTTTTTGCCTTGTTCTTCAATTTATATCTCTGGACACCGTTTATATCTTTTTCTCTATAAATGTGATAAGCAGGATGATTGGTATCTACATAAAGGGATAAACCCAAAGCTGCTGCTCTTATGCAAAAATGTCTATCCTCACCCCAAAATGATAGATTCTTTATTTCTTTAAAGCTAACTCCTTTATCTATGGCATATTTACTAATTAATGTACAAGCTCCCAATCCACCTACTTCGTATATTCCCGGAATTCTTAATTTACTTATAAATTCTTGATGCCTTTTATTTATCTCATATTGATTTAATGCTTCTCCTCTTGATACATTATATTGGGTATAGACATCCTGCATCCAAACCTGCGGTAGCTCAGGTGCATTTGGTTGCCATTTAGTCCAGAATATCTCTGATATAATATCTTTTCCTGTTGATACCAATTGCTTGAGTGTATATGGATGTAATACCAAGTCACTATCAATCAGAAAAATATAGTCAAAATTTTTTTGTTTTGCATGTTCAATAATGGAGTCTTTGAAGTCAGCAACTTTCCATATCAACTGTTCCTTCCAGTTATGGGTGATATCATCACAAATGTACACATCTTCATTATGAGCTTTATGTACTATTACATTCTTCTCGTATTTAGAAAACTCAAATAATAAATTGCTTGATTCCTCATCTTTATTATCATCTACAAAATAGTAGTATACATCTAGATCTTCTTTTTTCAGCTCTTTAAGAGATTCTAAAAATTCCTTTAAAATTAAAGGTTTCTGGCGTACTGGACTACCTATCAAAACACTCCTTTTTATATTTCCACCAAGCATCTTTATATTATCTTCAATTTCTTCTTTACTTTCATTACTTTCTTCCATATGGTAGAGTTTTTTGTAGAAATAAACTGCTTTGCTATTTAGTCCTTTCATTTTATAAACATAGGCAATATTATATAAAATGTCATAGTTATTGCTATCTTCTAGCAATCCTTTATTTAATATATCCTCTGCTCTATCCATATCTCCTTCCATCACAGCAATAACTCCCTTGATGGAATACATATCTATATCATTCTTTACAATCTTTTCATACTCTTCTATGATTTCTTTTGCCTCTTTTAACATACCCTGTTCAATAAGTAACTGAATACTGTCTTTAAATTCTTTTTTGATGTTATTAAATTCATCTATATTGCTTATAATTTTAGTATGGTAATCTGCGCTTGATATTTCTTTTTCTAGTTGCTCCAACTCATCTACCATATTCTCTTCTTTTAACAATCTTTTTAGTTCAGATAAACCCTGTCTTCCAAAGTTATTGCTGTTAAATACTGCTTCTTTATATTTTTCTATAGCTAACATCTTTTCATTTTTTAATTCTAAAGCTTTTGCCCATTCAATCAAAGATAG
>JAAYMO010000269.1 GCA_012521375.1 Clostridiales bacterium | reverse complement strand
GAGTTTGGAATAATTGATTCTATTGAAAAAAATAGGTGGTATAGTGAATATGAACCTGTAAAATATAATTGTGTTTCTGTCAGCGATGATTTAATAGAAGAATTAATTACGAAGTATATTGAAGAATTAATGGCAATAAAGACATATTTTCAGGTTACAACCCAACCAGGTACTGGATTAGATTATTGCGGTGTGACGCTTATCCCTCCAGAATCCCTCAAACAATTTAGAGGGGTTATTATCAAGGCAAACAGTCATTATCAATCGCAGGAACTTAAATTGCTTATTGAAAATATATCTAATGCAATTAATAATAATAAATACTTAATTCACTTTGGAATATAGCATTTTTCATATAAGAATACGAATATGCAGGTAAATAGGGGGACTATCATGTTTGAATACATAAAATTGCAAAGAACAATGTGTTTTGGGACTTGCACTAATAATTAAGGGGAAAAGTGTTAATAAAGGGAATAGAATTATGGGATTTTAGAGTGAACTATATTAGAAATAAAACAGAATGTGTAAAATCAAAAATTTGATGGTTGTGAGCAGAGTTTTTTAAACATACAACGATTCTGAACTTGTTAGCAAATTCAGAATCGTTGTATTCCTGTCTTATACTAAAAACTGTCTTATACTAAAAATGAACAACTTTGGTGTAATTAAATGCTTAAAATTTTATTCTTCATTTTCCGCACGTTTTACTAACATTTGCTGAAACTAATGCAATTGAATCACTAACCTCAATTGTTTCTCCTTTTTTTCCATTATGGGTTTTACATAGAGGAATTATATACCAACTACTATCGGTTGAACTGTCCTTCTGCACATGGGCTCCAACTTCTGGTTTATTAAGGCAATTCTTTTCAGGGCAATAACTTGGAAGACTTTGGTTACTAAAATTTTTCCAGTGCTCAAGCCAACTTCCACATTTGCATAAATTGCTACTTGTTCCATTGATGTTTTTTACTTTCATTTTTATAACACCCCTTTCAATAATTAATCATTATTACAATAATTCTACAAAAGTAAATAAATTCCTCTTTTTTTTACAATTTATTATTAAATATACATAATAAACTCTACTCCATGATAACAAACTTTGCTCCATAAAAATAAAGTTTATTTCACAATTCTGCAGTAGATGCAGGATAACTCCTGTATTGTTACGGTTTTTGTTTTTAGGAGGATAGACAAGGATAAGATTTAAGGGCCAAGGAGAATAGACTTTACATAATGATTGCAGCCATGAAAGTATTGATTTTCGATAGGCTAAACAAAAGTATAAGGAAAATAAAGATTCTAATGTATAATGATTATATAAGCAACAAATTAGTTCATATAATTACACATTTTAACTTTGAAATGAAAAGGAAAAATAAATATGCTTATTATATCCTGGAATTGCAGCGGAGCATTTAGAAAAAAGTGCAAACAAATAATTGAATACGATTGCGATATTATGATTGCACAAGAATGTGAAAATCCTAATGAAGTTGAATACCCAAAAGAATTTAAAATATGTATGCCTAATTATATATGGGTGGGCGATAATAAGAGTAAAGGATTGGCAGTATTTAGTAAGCACAAACTAAAAGATAATTTGTGGGATTCTGGAGGAAACAAATACTTTATATCATGCAGAGTAAATGATAGTTTTGATGTATTGGGTGTATGATGTCATTATTCGGATACATCGGACAGATGTGGAAGTACTTGCAATTAAATAAAGATAATATTCGTAATAAGAACATTATAATCGGTGGGGATTTTAATAGTAATAAAATATGGGATGTTTGGGATAGATGGTGGAATCATAGCGATGTTTTTAATGAATTGGAAGAGTTAGGATTAAAGAGTTTATATCATCTCTACTATAATGAAGAGCAGGGGAAAGAAACGATACCAACTCTTTATCACAGAAAAAATACAGAGAAACATTATCATGTTGATTATATATTGGCATCGAAAATGTTTTATGATTGTTTATTTAAACTTGAAATAGGAAATCTCCAGAAGTGGCTTAGGCTAAGTGACCATATGCCAATATTTGTTGAGATAAAAAATAATAAATATGAACTCTAAACAAGGCTACGTAAAACATAAATTTATATTAAAATTATTTTATGGAATAGCGAAAAGAGTAATTATATGAGAAAACCTATACAGCGAATTAAAACACAGCAAATTGATTTTGATTGTTTCGAATAATACAGAACTTAGGGCTTATTGAGTTAAGATATAAGGAAATATACCATGAGCAACGAAGTATACAAAATATAGAAAGGGAAGGGATAAGGAGATATGGGGATTATTTTTGATGATATACTGGAAGAGGCTCTGAAAAAAGGTAAGTTAATAGCAGAAATGTCTTGTACACTGCATATTGTGAAGAAATTAAAGGGGATGGGTTTTACTGTAAAGCAAGTGCTACAAACCATTGAATTACCTGAGAATGCAGTAACGAGGGTTTTTGACAGTAAAGAAGATATTAGAAAAATAGCAGAGGATACTGTAAATCAGCAAATAGCAGAAAATG
>JAAYMO010000268.1 GCA_012521375.1 Clostridiales bacterium | reverse complement strand
TCATCACATCTTCTGCAGGTATTTCTATCTCTTTATCATCCCTTATAACCCTAGCGGTGTTTGGTGCCAAATCAAGAAGAGACTTTATGGCTGATCTTGTTTTCTCCAATGTTTTGCCTTCTAAATAGGCTCCAAACATAAATAGGAAAGTAACTGCTGCTGCCTCCCAATATTCCCCTATTATGAGTGCTCCTACAACTGCAACAGTAACTAATGCATCGATGCCAACAATACGAAATCGTATAGCTCTAAAAGCATTTAAGGCTATAGGATAACCTGCTACAAAGGCAGCGGCAATCATTGAAGCATCCTTAAACATAGGATTGAGATTTGAATATCCTAAAGCAAAGGCCAGCAAAATCAGCAGCCCAGATATTACTACCCTTTGCCCTCTGCTTATCTTAAACATAGCAACTCCTTTATTTCACACCTAAGACATCATAACCTAAATCTTCTATTGTCTTTTTAATGTCATCCTGATTTGTAACTTCTTCATCAAAGGATACCTTAGTCCTGCTGGATGAAAACAAAACCTCCACATCTTTTACACCCTTCATCCTCTTCAACACCGTTTCGATTTTTGCCGCACAACTAGGACATGTCAATGTTTCTAACTGAAAAGTTTTATTTGCCATGTTAATTCCTCCTTATATATTTTATGGTTTTATTATATACATTTTAATAAAATAAAACCGTAACAATTGTTACGGTTTTCCAATTAGCTGACAAAAGTTGAATTTCCAATACCTTTTATAATCACTTCACTTATTGGTCTATATATATCATTCGATATGACTTCCGTATCAATCAACTGGCCCTCTTGGTAAATTTCTCGTACAACCTTTACCTTATAACCCTCAGAACCCTTCTTTACAACAACTTCCCCTGCGGGCAGATTTATATCTTCTTTTATCTCTGTTTTAGGCATGATTTTCTCATATGCTTTATTATTTATTATATATGTACGCTCTTTCAATTTAGAGTTTGAATACAAATTGACATATAGATTTTTTTCTTTCAAATAGGCTTCTATAAAAAGAGGATATCCTAAATTGTTTTTTATCTTTAAATCAATATTGTCCCAAGAAACAGTGGCATCCAAACCTAATCCTATATAAACGGCAGGTAAACTGTGTGGTTTTCTCTCAATAACTTCCATTCCTCCCTCTAATGCCGCCTTATAAAGGGTAGAAGATACCTGGCATATGCCTCCGCCTATTCCCGGCTTATAATTGCCGTCTTCCAGTACAGGTGCTGCTTTGTAACCTCTCTCCTTTGTTCTTTCTCCTACGCGTTCATTAAAACTAAAAACATCTCCATCCATAAGAATCGTTCCATTGATGGCTATAGCAGCAAGCTCTACATTATGTGTTCTAGAATCTGAAGAAAAAGAAAGATCTGTTTTGCATGAGGATATTTTTGTATCGATAGAATTCAAATCATCTGCAGTAATAGAAGCATTTATTTCTATTAAAGGTGCTTCTATTTTTATATCATCTAAAACTCCTGATTCTATACTCATTTTAATTTGTTCTTCAAATTTCTCCAAATCAAGCCTATAACCTTTAATATCATCAATTATTTCTATATTTTCCTCCGGTGTAGCCATAATCTTTGCATCTTCTGGCTCCTTATACATATCTTTTTCAACAATGTGAATAAACTCTTTTAGATATTCATTATTATATGTGTAATCAATATTATACCTATTTGATATACCATATTTAACAATATTATATCTGTTAAAGAAGCTCAAACTTTTACCGGTCTCAAAAGCCTTATCGACTACCTCATCGATATTGTATGATAATATTAGTCTAGAGCAATCAATCTTATATCTATTACCGTCGATGATGAAAGTTAATCCATTTTTTATCAAAGGGATAATATACTGAGATTCAATAAGTTTTTTACCTTCTTCTTTGGTCTTGCCACCTAAATCTATACTAGCTACTTTAATACCTGGATATATTAGCTTGTCCCAGTGTTTATTCTTATCATAAGCTCCCCAAAAAAGCCAAGAAACAGCCCAATAATACATACTATTAATTGCAATCCCATAATCTTAGCGGATTTAGTAAGCCGATATGCTCCCTTATCCATAAAATCCCTCAAATCTTAAGGAATATTTGTAGTCATACTACTCCTCTTTATGAAAAAAGCCCATAATATTATTGATTCTTTGTATCTCATATTTGATTATATTATTCTGCTCTTCCAGCATTTTTTG
Organism: Clostridiales bacterium; assembly: GCA_012521375.1. GTDB lineage: Bacteria > Bacillota > Clostridia > Lutisporales > Lutisporaceae > Lutispora. Next base: position 373 of record JAAYMO010000268.1, on the reverse strand, counting down.
CTTAGCCATTATTTCTTCTTCATAATAATTAATCATTTGTTTTAGTTTCTCTATTTCTTCCTTATGTTTATATATAATATTTTTTACTGCACTATTGTAATCATTGGCAAATTCATTTAGTGCTTTCAATCTTCTTTCTCCGTCTGACATGAGAATATTAATATTTGTATTTGATGCGTTGATTATATTCATAACCGAAGACTTGCGCACTTCATAAGGTAAATTCTCTGGTAGAGCATTAATAAAGTTTCCTAGCATAAAAATTGTATTTATATTGCTGTTCACCAGTTCGTAGGATGCATATATCTCTTCTATGGTTTTATTCTTATCATAGCTTATTCTTTCATATCCTGGCTTGTTATCTTCTCTGTTT
>JAAYMO010000267.1 GCA_012521375.1 Clostridiales bacterium | reverse complement strand
CTTATTTATTTGCCTTGTTTTGATCCTTGGCCAACTTCATAGCTTGAGACCATGTATCTCTCAAATCCTTAGCAAGTCCTAACACTTCTTCTACTATATCCTTATCCTTACGAATATTAGCATCTATAAGGCGTCTATTCATAAAATCATAAATAGAATAAAGATTCTTGGAAATATCATAATCCATATCTAAAGTTGCCATGAATTCTTCTATTATCCTTTGAGCTTTGATTATATTGTTATGTGCATTTTCCATTTCCTTATTCTCTATGGCTTGTACACCAAGATTTAAAAATTTAACTAAACCATTATATAGCATGAGTGTCAGCTCTTGAGGTGTAGAGGTATTAACTACATTTTGCTGATACTGCTGATATGGATTTGCTGTAATCATTTCAAGTTTCCCCCGTTTCTATCATTTACCTCTGTGCACTTCCTAAGCTCTGTGATAACCATGCGGCTTGGGCATTCATCCTGCTTAGGGCTGTTTCCAATGCGGCAAATTTTATATATAAAGATTCTTGCTTGATATAAAGTCTTTCTATTAAATCCTGTATATAAAGTTCCTTATCATTTATCTCTTTTGAAATAGTATTTTGAAATTCTGTTACATCTCCTATGATCCCTGCTTTCTCAAGGAGGAGCCCTTTCTTTCCATCATTGTTTCTGGTAGTTCTTATATAATTTTGGATCACATCAAAGAGTCTCTCTACAACTCCGCTTTCATCATATCTTGTTTTTCTATCTTCTCTTGAATTATCCGGATCATATGATATGGATGACTGCCTTGCAAATATCTCCATAACCCTATCTGGGTTTTCCTCTATCGCCTTTTTCAGCTTGTTTTCGTCGATAAAAAGCTTGGCTCCTTCTCTCCAATTGCCTGTGCTTATCCCTATGGAAAATAATCCTCCGGATTCTGTAATATCTCCCATGATGCTTCTCATCCTTTGAACAATGCCGCTGAGTAAAGCATCATTTTTAAGGAGTCCTTGCTTGGCTTTTTCTTCCCATAGTTCAATGTCTTTTTCCGACATGGCCTGCTTCTGCTCTTCTGTCAGAGGGAGATAATAGCTTCCATAGGTTCCCCCGCTTTTTGGCCTGCTTTCATTAACTTTATCTGTAATTGTAGTGACTATCTCATTATATTTATCTATGAAGCTTTTTATCTTATTGAATATAGCATCTGTGTCTTGGGTCAGTTTTATAGTCGTTGTTCCTATACCGGTCAGGGAATATGTGACACCGTCGATGGTAAACATATTACTGCTTCTTGTAGCAGTTTTACTATCTAAAATAAATTCGGCATCTTTACCATAAGCAACAACTTCAGGATCAGTACCAATATCAAATCCTAATTTCTCAAAGAAATCAGAACTCTCAGTTATATCAATCTTTGCATCTGCCCCTGTAGCCTTTGATTCTATAAAAAATTTATCTAAGAAGGAACTATATGATATCCTCACTCCTGCTTCACTATTGTTTATTGCGGAAATCAAATCGCTGAATTTTTTGCTTCCTTCTATTTCTATGGTTTCACCGTTTATAGTCAGGACCAGTTTGTCTTCTGTCAAATCAATACCGAGTTTATCTGCAACTTCACTTATACTGCTGCTTAAATTTAATCCTTCAGCTCCAAATGCACCCGATCCGGATTCCATCTTTGCCTTCTCTGCTAATTGAATTACTTCAATGGTGTGTTCCGTCATGACCACCTGACCATTGGCAGTGGCTGTCACAACATTTTCATCGCTGTAGTTCACTTTATAGGCATAATAGGTGCTGGAGGATCTCATATTGGAGGCAGGTCTTAGCAAATCAAAGAATTCATCTTTGAAGCTTCTCAATAAATTTGTTATATTTCTATAATCCTCTCGCTTCCATTCTAATATCTGCTTGTCCTGCTTATAGGAATCAACTTTCATCCATTCGACCCGCATCATTTGTTCAACTATATAATCAGTATCCAATCCAGAAGCCATACCGGAAAATCTCAATTGGGTATTGATTATATTAGAAATATTGTTAGGCAATAGACTACCTCCTTTCATCCACTATGATACCAGCTATTTCCCACATCTTTGCCACCATGTTAAGAATCTTCTCCGGAGGTATTTCCCTGATGACTTCGTCAGTTTCTTGGTTAATAACCTTAACCATGATTTCTTTGGTTCCTTCATGAATTGAGTACTCAAATCTGCAAGTAGTTCCCACTATGGCCTTATTGGCTCTTTCTATCATCTTTATCCATAAAGATTCATCTAGAGTAAGCTCGTATTTGCTTTTTTGACTCAGTTCACGATAATTATAGTCTTCTCTCCGTTTATTCACTTGGGTCTGTATCTCTTGTGTATTTTTTATATTATCATTGGTCACATTGTTCACTGTCTGTACATGTAGAATATTGTTTACTGGCTCCACTCTCATTAAAATCTCCCTCCATGGAATAAATTATTTAACTCCTTTTAAATAATCTCTTACTTATATATCGTAATAAAAATCCATATACTTTAGACTTTTTTAGACATTTCCTAAATGAACATAATTCAAATATTTTGATGCAACCTCTTTCGCCCTTTGCATCACATTGATATCTGTAGGAGGGTTATAAAACTTATAATTTGGAAAATATCTGGACAAATGGAGGGGAATGTTTTTATCAAGCCCTGCCAAGTAGGAAGCTATATCCTCTACTTCTTCTATAGAATCATTTAGATCACTGACTAATAGAGTGGTAATTTCTATATGACATTTATCGTAGCATCTTTCTATTGTTTTCAAAACATGTTTTAAATCTCCGCCACATATTTTTTTATAATAATCCTCTCTGAAGGATTTTAGGTCGATATTCATCCCATCCACATAGGGTAATATTTTTGATAAAGGTTCTTCTTCAATAAAGCCATTGGTAACCAATACTATCTTAAGGTCTTTGTGCTTTTCTTTGATAAGTTTGGATGTATCATATACATATTCATACCATATAGAAGGTTCGTTATAGGTAAAGGCAATTCCTATATTCCTATCCAATGAAATGCATTCAGCCTCTAACTCCTCAGGTGAAAAATATCGACTTTTAGCCCTATAGTGAGCGATAGAATAGTTTTGACAAAAGCCACAGGAAAAATTGCATCCAAAACTTCCAACAGAGAGTATGTAACTGCCAGGATAAAAATGGCGAAGAGGTTTTTTCTCTATAGGGTCTATTGCCATGGCTGTTATTTCACCATAGTTTATGGTTTTAAGTGTGCCTTTCATATTGGTTCTAACTGAACAAAGGCCATATTGCCCATCAGCTATAATGCAATTGTGTGGGCAAAGGAAACACCTGACCTTATCACCATGTTTTTCCCAAAACAATGCATCCTTTATCATATGATCACTCCCCATGTCTTATGACTTCAAATCTTTCTATAGAGTAATCTGCATGAGACGGTATGCCTGCTTTTCTTCGGGCAATATCAAGCTGTTCCTCTACAGTATCTACACCATCTAAATCCGGCAGCAAAAGTCCTGTCCTTCCTCTCCACCTGACTATAACACCGTATCTTCTAGGATCCAACTCTTCTCTAGTAGTTAACTCTGGTTCTGTCAGCACATCTACAGAAAAGTCTATATCCTCCAATTCATCTTCTGTAACAGGACTAAACCGGGGATCCTGAGTGCCTGCCTCTACGGCATTTCTTATAATCTCTTCCGCTACACTTTTTGTAACAGGGAATATGGTGCCGATACAGCCTCTCAATTGACCTTCTTTTTTTAAGGATACAAAAACTCCTCTTTTGGTGTCTAACATCTCTTTTGTTACATAATCCGGAACTTCCATATATCCACCCTGGAGCAAATAATATGTGAGACTCTCACGAGCCAATCTCACATAAGGGTCTGCATTTGCAGTTTTTACTTGAAATCTCTCTTTGTTTTTCTCAAGCAAAGTATTGTACATGTCTCTAGAAGACTTTTCAAATGAAAAGCTCATGATGCTGTAGCCTACTCCAAAGGTACCCTCATAGGATAGAAGATTGCCATTAAAGTCATAACCATTCATAGCCCCTAGCATCACATAATAGGAGCGGAGACCGCACTCAGCAGCTTTCTCAATGACATTGGAGTCCATATTGAAAACTCCGACTACATCGCCTTTTTGGAGAAGTGATATGATTTCTCTGTCAAACATCTCACCTTCCGGCACATAACCATATGGACCTTCATATGAAAGCTTATGGGATAAATCACCGCTGGCGATGAAAACAGCATTTGTATCGCTATCTTCCACCGCTTTTCTGATGCACATACCGAATTTGTACAACTGCAGTTTAGGCAGCATGCCATAGGTTATATGTACTAGCTTATAATTGGAAACTTTCTTGTTTACGAAGTACAGAGGCACCATAGCTCCATGATCCAACTTGTAATCTATACCGTATTTCCTTGCAGATTTTTTCGTTATTTGAGCTGTTAATATACCTTCTGCTTTAGCTAAATTGATAATTTTCTCCGTCAAGGGAATATTTATCTCCATGTTGAAAGAAACTTGAGGAGCCCTGAAACTTCCCAAATCTCCCTTAATGCTATCATCACAAGATAAAGCTACTGCATCACTGAATACCGGTCCATGAGGTGTTACGATTATTATTGTATCAATATCCAGTGAGGCAATTTCCTCTGAAACTTTGTAAAATGCATCAGTAGTCGCTTTTATCTTTCTCTCTTCTCCCCATCCTACCTCCGGTACCACAATGGGAGGATGAGGCATTGTATAAAAGGCTTTAATGGTTCCCATATGATCACCTCAATGTTATACATAATCTTTAGCAATATTTTACCATACGATAAAAAATATATAATCTATAGAATTTATTATTCGTCAACAAGTTAGAATTTTATCTTTTAGATTTAAATAAAAAATATAAAAAGAGCAGCGGATATGAACTGACTTTTG
>JAAYMO010000266.1 GCA_012521375.1 Clostridiales bacterium | reverse complement strand
ACTGCCTACATTGAGAATCATATCTCTTGTTTTATTTGTCTTAGCTGCCATAAGAAATCCGTCAACAATATTGCCAACATAGCAATAATCTCTTTGCTGTAGACAAGGTGTCAGTTTTACCTCTTTTTTATTGAGTATGGATAATATGACTTGTGGAAAGAATTTATGGCTTCCTTCCTTTTCTCCAAAAACTCCAAAAGGTATAATAGTCGTTATATCTATATCCATTTCGCTGGCTATTTGATGAGCCAGTATGGTAGATGCTGCCTTTGTACTGCCATATATATTATTAGGCGTATAATTGGAACTTTCATCAATCAAACCTTCTTTATTACCATACTGCATACTTGTACCTGTATTGATAAATTTTTCGCATCCAGTTTTGCCTACTGCATGAAGTAAGTTCACTGTACCGAGAATATTTATATCAATAGCTTCATATGTGCTGTTTTTTCTGGAATCAACTCCGTAGGCTGCCATATGAAAAACTATTTCAGGCTCAATTTTGTTTATGCAATTGCTTACAGTATCCAAATCCCTAATATCTGCATAATATATATTTACGCTATCTAAGTATTCTTCTATCCTCCACAAATCAGAGTTTTCCCTCAGAATTATATACAATTTAGCGTTATATTCTATCATTCTTTCTAAAATATGGGAGCCTATGAATCCGTTAGCTCCTGTTATTAAGACTCTCTTCCCATTATAAAAATTCAATGCATACTCCCCCAAATCTACAATTATAGCAATGTGAATTTTAAATCCTGAAGTAATTACCTGCAGATTCTCTGTTGTAACCTTTTAAGACAAATGGCCTTATATCTATTCCCTCTGTTTTTATCAATTCAATAGCATTCTTAATTGCCCTAACATATGGTAAATAAATTTGTTCCTTCACATTTTCATCCAATTTTGGCTGCTCCCACATCCATAAATCAAACTCATCCTCACTGAGAATGAAAAAACTGCTGAAATGGAAAAAAATAAGCTTTTCTCTATTTATATAAACTTTTTCTTCAAAGTACTCTATTCTCGACCCTGCAATATTCCACATGGCAGCATTGCTTGCTATGGAATCTGCTATATATACTCGCGTATTTCTTTTTCCAATAAACTCCAAATACTTTTGGTCTCCAAATTTACTTGGAGTCACCTGGTCGTAACACCATTGGATGCATTTCCTTTCCCACCAATCCAACAATTCAAGTCCTTTTTGGCCGTTTCTAAAACCTATGATACCAGCATTATATCTTCCCTTTTGTTTATATAAGTGATGAAATCTTTGAGAAAAGTTATGACTGGTAAGCAGAACATGGTTCTTTTTTAATTGCTCAAACAATAGATTAGCTTGAGAAAACATGTAAACATCTGCATCCAAATAGATAATAGATTTAATGCTTTTGAGTATTTTAAATATATACTTTATAAAACTGGCTTTTACCGTCCAGCAATATTCTGTTGTGGTTCTAGTTTTTCGAGCTTCAAGAAGAGAGCTATTTTCAATGTTAGATACATGTATAACAGTTGTATTGGGTAAATTCAGCCTCTTCATCAAATCATCAGATGATTTATCCATTGTGCAAATCCATAAGTGAAAACTATCATCATATCTGGAAATAGAATCATAAAGAGCAATTCCCTTAATCAAATACTCTTTTGATATTATGGTACAGTAATTATTAGTTTTCTCAATCATTGAGCTGTTCCCCATCAACTATATAATGATTGGTTAATGTGTAACCTTCTTTATTGAAGCCTTTAAAGTGATTACTATCAAATTGATTCACGAAGCTAATCATTTTTCTGTACTTATTTACATAAGGAATATATATCAGTCGGCGCACATCTTCAGGTAGGTCTATATATATGCATAATTCAAATTCATTGGGGTTGATACACTTAAATCCACTGAAATGATAAAATATCAGTTTTACACCGTCTATATATATACCATCATCTTTTTTCTCTACTCTACATCCCTGTATATTCCATGCTGTAACATTAATGCCAATATTTTTAATTACTTTTACCCAGCTTAATCTTTCACTTATCTGATTTAGATGCATCTGATCGCTGAATTTGCCCGGAACGATCTTATCAAAGCACCATTGAAGGCATTTTCTTCTATACCATCGTATAAAGCCTATAGTTTCATTATTTCTTTTTAAGCCCATCAATCCTGTATTATAAATACCGTACACATTATTGAGTTTTTTGTTTTCCCCTTTAAATCTTTCCTTGGTTAATAAAAGCGAACATTTTTCTAGTTCTTGGAATATTGGCTCTGGTGATGAATAGAACATAATGTCTCCATCCAACCATAACAGATGATTGATATCAGGATAGTTTTTAAACAAATACAAGAATATTGAAGCTTTTGAAGTCCAAGCGTATTCCTTTTCATTTCGTTGCGGCTTTACTGCTGCAAATTGTTTATCAACTTTCTCTACTTGATCTATGGTTATAAGTATTGCATTCTCCAATTTCAACATGCTTAACAGTTCCTTAATTTTTTTGCTCATACATAAGATGAAAAACCTAAAATTGCTATCATGTTCTAATAAAGAGTTATAGAGAAGCAATATTTTATGAATATATTCCTGACTCACAATGGTACAATAATTGTGCATTTTGCCACCACCCTATGATTAATCTATACAATCCCATCTTTGTTTGAAAAAATTAATATACCCCTTGTTTAAAATATGGGGGATTGACATAAAATGTTACAAAAAAAGCAAAAAGCCCGTAAACGAGCTTTTACGCTAAATTTATTATATTATTATACATATTATACTTCCCTTTGTGTCGTTTACTATTTTCTCTAATGTCAACTGCATCTTACCTTGAATATCATCAGGCATTTTATATAATTTACTTTGAAGTTCTTCTTTTACCATATCGTAAAGGGGCTTTCCAAAAACATTTGTTTCCCAGATTCTTTCCGGATTACTTTCAAACTCATCCATGAAATATCTAATAAATTCTTCGCTTTGCTTTTCTGTGCCTACTATTGGGGATACCTCTGTTTCAATATTTGTTTTTATGATATGCAATGATGGAGCACTGGCACGAAGTCTTACTCCGAACCTGCCACCATGCTTGACTATTTCAGGTTCCTCAAGCTTTATTTCATCTACGGAAGGTGCTACCACACCATATCCAATCTCTTTCACATCTCTTATGGCATCTTTTATCTTGTCATATTCTTTCTTAGCATTTGAGAGTTCTTTCATCAATGAAATAAGCTGATAATCCCCTTCTATTCCATATCCAGATACTTCTCCTAATATACGATAGAATAACCCTTCCTTTAATTCGAAATCAATATCTGCAGTTCCTCTGGCTAAATCCATATCTCTGACACTGGCTTTTTCAAGATTTTCTATAGCTGAAAGACTCTCAGTTGAGGAAGCAACCTCTCTAATTCTGAAAATTTCTTTTGTATTGTTAATAATTCCATCTATAATCTCTTTCTTCAACCAATGATTATTTTCCAGAGAATCTATCCATCTTGGCATATGATAGTTTATTTCCCTTATAGGGAATTCAAACAATACCTTGGCCAATATATTATTTATGTCATTCATCTCCATATTAAGACAATCTACCAGCAGTACTGGTGTCTCATACTTGGTCTCTAAAGATTCTCTTAACTCCACTGCTTCCTGGCTATTGGGATTGGCTGAATTTAAAATTATTATAAAAGGTTTATTTATCTGTTTTAGTTCTTCTACTACTCTTTCCTCTGCATCTATGTAATTTCTCCTTGGAATATCTGTAATAGTTCCATCTGTCGTGACCACCAAGCCAATGGTAGAGTGTTCATTTATAACCTTTTTTGTACCTATTTCAGCCGCATCCTCAAAGGGAATTTCATTGTCGTACCAAGGAGTGTTGACCATTCTTGGATTTCCATCTTCTAAATGACCCATTGCTCCTTCAACAAGATACCCTACGCAGTCTATTAGCCTCACTTTGAATTTTGCATTGCCTTCGAGTGTCATATCAATAGCTTCGTTAGGAACAAACTTCGGTTCCGTAGTCATTATAGTTCTGCCATTAGCGCTTTGAGGTAGTTCATCTTTTGTTCTATCTCGCTTAAATTCATTTTCAATATTTGGTATTACAAGTAAATCCATGAATCTTTTAATAAAAGTGGATTTACCTGTTCTCACTGGTCCCACAACACCTATGTATATACTTCCTTCAGTTCTTTCAGCAATATTTCGATATAAATCAAATTCTTCCACATTTTTACCCCCTCTCAAAGGATTATAAACTTCAAATATTGCATTATATATATATGTCAAGTAGATAAGAATATTACAAAAAAAGATGCCTCTTAAGCATCTTTCCAATCTACTCTTTCTGTTTCTAACAGTTCTTCTATTTCATGAGTCTTATTTCTTGTCATCAGTTTTATCACTGATTCTTTTACATCACTACCTTTATATAATACTCCATAAATCTCTTGGGTTATGGGCATTTCTATTGAAAACTTTTTAGCCAGTTGGTAGGCAGATTTAGTAGTTCGCACCCCTTCAATAACCATCTTTGTAGAACCTAACACTTCCTCTAGCGTTTTTCCCTGACCTATGGCTATGCCTGCTCTCCTGTTCCTGCTATGCATACTTGTACATGTTACAATCAAGTCACCTACTCCAGATAGACCGCTAAATGTGCTTTGTCGAGCCCCCATAGCAACACCAAGTCGTGCAATTTCAACAATACCTCTTGTCATTAAAGCAGTTTTTGTATTATCTCCAAAACCTAATCCATCTGAAATACCTGCTCCTAAAGCTATAATATTTTTTAGGGCGCCACCTAATTCTACTCCTACAATATCAGGGTTTACATAAACTCGGAATCGTGGAGTCATGAAAATATCTTGGATGAATTCAGCTACTTTTTTGTATTTTGATGAAACCACAGTAGCAGAGGGCATATTTCGTGCTACTTCTTCCGCATGATTAGGTCCAGACAGTACAGCAACTGGATTTTGTGGTAAATATTCTTCGATTATTTGAGACATTCTGCATAAACTATCGTTTTCTATACCTTTGGCCAAATTTACTATATATTGTTCTTTGTTTATGTATTTTTTGATATTCTTCACAGTATCCCTTATTGCATGGGATGGGGTACCCAATACTATTATATCTGAGGCTTTGCAACAATATTCTAAGTCATTTGATGCCACTATTTTATTAGAAAGTGTTACTCCGGGTAAATAGGTAGTATTTTCCCTCTTCTCATTAATTTCTTTTAATAATTCATCATCTCTTACCCACAATTTAACATCCAATCCTTTGCTCGCAAGAGAAATTGCATTTGCAGTGCCCCAGCTTCCCGAACCAATTATAGAAACCTTATTCAATATTACCCCTCCTCTCACAACACTTTTTAAATTAAAGTTTTTTGATTTCTATTTAATAAAAAAAATCAATAATCAAACATTGCTTCTAATTAAAGATTATAATTTATTAACTTTCTCGCCTATTTTTGACTCCGTTCCTTGTATCAGTTTTCTGATATTGGATTTATGTCTATACAATGCCATAGCAGATAGCAGGAAGCTAAACATTATAAGCTTTGTAGGCTGTTTAGTTATCAACATAGATATCGGAAAAATAACCATGCCTAGCATTGAAGCCAATGATACATATTTTGTAATAATAATTATAATTATGCCTATAGGAACTATAATCCCTACTATAAAAGGATTTATTGCAGTCATTACTCCTATAGTGGTAGCTATCCCTTTGCCACCTTTGAATCCTAACAATAGAGGCCAATTATGACCTATTACAACAAAAATACCTGCAGCTATTTGGCCATTTTCACCGCCAGCTATGTAGCCTAATATAACAGCTATAGCTCCTTTCATGGCATCACCAAGAAAAGCTATTATGGCTGCTTTTGTCCCTAGCGTTCTCATAACATTTGTTGCTCCAGCGTTTCCGCTGCCATATTTTCTTATATCAATGCCTTTTGTATGTTTTGCAATCAAATATGACGCAGAAACATTACCTAGGAAATATGCTATTATGCTTATGACTATTATTCTTACGGTCATTGGTTCTAATCCTCCTATTGTTTGCTTTTCCCTTTTATTAAAAATCTTATGGGTGTTCCCTGAAAACCAAAAGCTTTCCTAAGCTGATTCTCCAGATATCTTTCATAAGTAAAGTGCATGAGTTCTGGATCGTTAACAAATAATGCAAAGGTAGGAGGTTTTACAGAAACTTGAGTAGCATATAGTATATTCAACCTTCTACCACCCGAAATAGATGGTTGATTCATAAGCACTGCTTCGCTTATCACATCATTGAGTATTCCTGTTTGAACCCTCTTTGAATGCTGATTTGAAACAAAGTCTACCTCTTCCAATATTTTATGTATTCGCTGACCTGTTACAGCTGATACAAACATGATTGGAGCATAGTTCATGAAGGATAATCTATTTATTATATTTTCTCTATATATGTTCATGGTTTTATCATCTTTTTCAACTAAATCCCACTTATTTACTACTATTATAGCACCTCTTCCTTGTTCATGAATATATCCAGCTATCTTAGTATCCTGCTCAGTAACTCCAGTTTCAGCATCTATTACTAAAATTGAAACATCTGATCTTTCTATAGCTGTCAAAGATCTTATTACACTATATCTTTCAACAGCTTCGCTGATTTTTCCTCTTTTTCTCATGCCTGCAGTATCAATAAGAACATATTTCTGCTCCCCAACTTCAAAGGGAGTGTCAATAGCATCTCTAGTAGTCCCAGGAATATGACTTACTATTACCCTCTCTTCGCCTAATATTTTATTAATAATAGAGGATTTTCCTACATTTGGCCTTCCTACCAATGCTACTTTAATGGTGAATTGGTCATATTCCTCTTCATTCTCTTTGGGAAAATTCTTAATGACTTCATCAAGTAAATCTCCTAATCCTAATGCTTGACCAGCTGAAATTCCTATAGGTTCCCCAATACCCAGATTATAAAACTCATATATGTTGTCTTTGTATTTAGGGGAATCAATCTTATTACAAGCAAGTATTACTTTCTTATTGGTCTTTCTTAGCATATTAGCCACCTCTTCATCGGTAGCTGTAATACCTTCCTGACCATCTACAAGAAATATTATCACATTGGCTGTTTCTATTGCCACTTCTGCTTGCCTTTTCATCTGTTGCATAATTATATCTTCCGCATAGGGTTCTAAACCTCCAGTATCAATCATTATGAAAGTCCTCCCCAGCCATTCTGCCTCCGCATATATTCTATCCCTTGTTACACCTGGGATATCCTCTACTATTGATATTCGCTTTCCTACAATCCTATTAAAAAGCGTTGACTTCCCTACATTAGGTCTGCCAACAATAGCAACTACAGGTTTTCCCATAATAATACCTCCTTTACCTGCAGTATTTTATAACATTTTGTACCAAATCACTACCATCCTGCTTACATATGATTATATTTACTCCTAACTCCTCTTCGATATCCTTTACTGTTGAATCATCTAAAAAAGTCGGTTCTTCCCTTCTCAACATATTCTCAGGTATAAACAGATTTTTGGAAAAGGTCCTGCCTTTAAGTTGAGACACTATATCTCTACCTGTTACCAAGCCTGATACTTTTATAGAAGTACCAAAAAACTCGTTTTTTATGCCGATTACATTGAGTTTGAGACCTGGCAGTTTATTCATAATCATTTTACAAGCCTTCTCAATAATAGGCGCCGCATATTCTCCTGTAATTAAAGTACCATCTGTCAATTCTTCAATGGGTTTCTGTATGTTTTTTATTGAATCTTCAATCTCCTTATTGAAAAGTGCTACTATACCGACACCGTTTTCAATTTGGGGAAAATTTTCATAATTATCGTAGGGTTGTATTTCTCTACCAGCTAAAAGATAGAATTCGTCAGACAGGAAAACAAATCTAGTGCCTGCTTTTTCGAGATAGTATTCTTGAATGGCTTCCACTTGATCAATAACATCTGCAGCCATCTTTTTATCATATTGTTTCAAAGGGTAAAGTCCTTCTCTGTATTTGGTCAAACCAACAGGTACAACTGCAATACAACATAATTGAGGAAAGTAATGAAAAAGATCATGGATTGTTTTATCTAAGTTTCTACCATCATTTATTTCAGGACATAATACGATTTGCCCCTTCATCTCTATATTTCCTCTTTTTAATTTTTCCATATAATCTAATAATTTATCAGCTTTTTTATTATT
>JAAYMO010000265.1 GCA_012521375.1 Clostridiales bacterium | reverse complement strand
TTGGTTCTTCTTTCACAACAGCAGAAGCCCCTTTTTCGTATTTTATCCACAGCCTACCATCCGCTAAAAAGGATTCATCCAGCAAGTCCCAATACAGTTCTCCATCCTTATGTTCTTTGGCATTTGTCTCTAGAATTTTACCCGGAACTTTCATCCTAAGACTTGCTTTATAACCTGATTCTCTCAACATGTCCGACATTGACTTTTTCTGTTGCGCTTTTTCCGGATCACTAGCATCAATGCCTGTTAACTCCACTATTCCATTCTCTTCTTTTACAGTAAATTGTATGTTTTGAATTTGAGGAAAGCTTTCAAATTCATAAACTTTTTTGGTGCCGACCATAGTTACGCCATTTTCTTCTCTTTGGATATTTTCCTCCGAAATAAGCTTTAATTGGGAATAATCACTGGCCTCTCTGCTTTCTACTCCTTCTTCAGCAACTTCCGAATCAATCAAATCTACAACTTCAAATGTGCCAGACAGATCATCATTTAGTACAATATAAAACTCAGTTACACCACAGCCTGCCAGTACAAACATCATGCCTAATACCAGCAAAACAACTAATACTGCTTTTTTCACCTTTTACCCCTCCTATCTCATTTATTTTTCTTATCATTTTTAGAAAAGTATTAATGGGTCCTCTCCCTTAATATATGTCCCCACACATCCAGATATATCTCTTTATTATCATTCTCATGAAAATCAGGTATATTTCCTAATCTCCAGAGAGATACTCCCTGTATTCCAAACATCTTTGCTAAATCTATTTTAGCCTGTATACTCCTTGAATCTTCATACCATATAACATTATAGGTATCGTCGGAACTATCATAAAAAGCAGCATAAGGATTCTGGCTACGTTCTGAATAATTGATATCTACTCCATCCATTAGAAGTCTTCTCTGTATTGCCTCATAACCAGGGTTATATGGATATCTGTTTATAACTTTCCCTTCTCTTAGTTTCCATTGTGCACTGTCAAAGGAAAACTGTATCCAAATCTTACTTTTGTCCTTTATACCTGTATTTTCATCTGTAATGGCCTTTAATGCATAATATATTTCATCTATAGGCGATAATGGAGTCAATGTATAACCCATATCCATCTCAGTATCTGTAAGATTTTTTGCATAATAATCATGAGCCATCAGTATGACTTTGTCTGCTATCTCTCCGATAGTCTTGTAGTCATATCCGTCATAATATGCTTGTCCAGGTTTTCTCGCCGGATGAATGGCCACATATAAACGCTTATTAAGCTTATCAAGTTCTAGCTTCAGATCTGCCAAAAATTCATTAAAAGCTGTTTTTATCTCGTCTCCCCTCATATTTTCAAAATCTATTACAACCCCTTGAAAAGTTAGACTTTCATCTTCGCCTAAAACAACACTTATTTGAGATATAATTGATTCGATAGCCTGTTTGCTGGCTTCTTGATTGGTCAATATATACTCAATCAGAGGAACACTGTCTCCGTCTATAGTATTGATTAAAGTTTCATTACTGCCAAATACCATGAGACTAGTTTCTATATTGTTTTCAACAGCTATAGACAAGGGTTTTTCAAAGCCTTCAGGGATGGCAAACTCGTTATTGTTGCTCCTTGTGGTATTCAATACAATACTGTCTGTCTCTTCATCATATTCAATACGGCTCCAGCCAAAGCCAATAGAATTGAGTTCTTTTATCATGTCTGCCTGTGGAGCGGATCTTATTGCATAAAATCCATGAAGTTCTTTTATTGAACTGTTAAGTTTTTCATACATACGGGTCATCATAGCAGCTGCTTCTTCCCTTTTGGCTGTATCCTTAGGTTTAAACAAATTATTGCCTACACCAGTTATTATTCCAAAATCTTTAGCCATAGTTATATAGCCGATATTTTCAGAAACATCATCAAAGGGGCTATCCAAACTGTTCAACTGCTCAGCAAGACTTTTATAGCCTAAAGCTCTAACAAGCATTACTGCCATCTCCTCACGAGTGATAGCATCATTGGGTCTGAATTCTTCCATATCCTTTGATACTACATCATGTTGAAGGGCTGTTTCTATAGCTGCATAATACCATGCGGAAGTATCCGTATTATCAGTAAAACTGCCTTGTTCGGGTGAAACCAGCTCCCACTGCATAAGCTTAGCAAGAAAGGCTACAAACTCTGCTCTTGTAACCACCATTCCCAATCCAAACTTATTATTGCCTACACCATCAGTAATTTTCAGCTCCCGTAAATCATGAATAGCTTTATAAGCCCAATGATTTTCTGGTACATCTGAAAAAGCTGTAGATGTATTCTCATTTGCATATATTAAGCTGCTTAATAACAAAGATACTACAATAACAACGCTGATTATTGATTTGAATTTTTTCATAGCGAATAGACCTCTCTTTATTGTGAAATTTACTAAATGCTCTACTTACACTTAGATTACAGTTGTGGCGAGGGCTTGTCAAGGATATTAACGCATGGTTGGATTTCTAAATACAATACTGCCATAATCGTATACTTAATTTTTAGAATAGAAAAAGGATTACCTAAAAATTTATCTAATTAATTATCTAATAAAAATTTACCATGATCTATCCATGGTCTATCGACCTATAATATTGTAAAAAACACGAGACATCGATAGAATGATTATTTGGCTTAAATCAATTATTTTGAACTTTTGATGCAAAAAACTGCATAAATGTGGTAAAATATGAATATAGTAAATGTGCCATGTGCACGGGTATATAGACTACCTATAAGGAATTGAAACTCGTCCTGCCTTGCTGACGCCTGCATGTTTCTTAAGTATATAGACTACCTATAAGGAATTGAAACACATATTATACAAGTACATCATATAATCTACTTTGTATATAGACTACCTATAAGGAATTGAAACCAATTTGACGCGGGAAATCATAAAACA
>JAAYMO010000264.1 GCA_012521375.1 Clostridiales bacterium | reverse complement strand
TAGGAGTGATGACGGCAGACCATCAAATGTACACATTCAGCATGACGATGTAAATAATATAGTGAGGATTTATGCTGATATTGATTACCTGGGAAATGATCATACAACATATAGAGGCCACTGGGAAATTAGATAGATAAAAGATTAAAATAAACTAGCCGGGGATTTCCTCGGTTTTTTTCATTTCAGTTTACTTTTTAGAGCTTGTAATTGATTTTCCATATCAGCGATTTGACGTCTAATCTCATCTTGATTTTGCTTACTAGCTATCTGAGATGCTTTTGTAAGAAAGAGGGAACCAAGAGCTGTGAATAGATTACCCAGCACATTATTATCATCTTCACTTAGCTCGTCTCCAATACATATAGTTATTAAGACAGCTATCACTATAAACAGGTTAGAATTAATAAAAGAAGAACTTGACATAGCCTGGCCCTCCTATCTTCAATAATATAGTATGGATTTATATGTAAATTGTTACTTAATACAATAGTAAAACATTATCTCTATATGATATGATATATTTTAGAAGATTAAGTTAGCGATATTATGAAAGGTTGAGATATTGATGCTGTTTAGTAAAGAGCATGATGACAGATTTAAAGTAATTTATAAGCAGGGAATGATGACAGGTTTTAGAATAATTCAAGATAGAGAAACAGGAGTAAATTATCTTTTGGCTTTTGAAGGTAATGTAGGAGGGCTCACTGTTTTATTAGATGAGAATGGTAAACCTGTAGTTACACCTTTAGATGATGACTATTAGAAGCGGAGGAACTGAAATGGAAAACAAAAACAAAGGTTTATTGGCATATATACTGGTGTGTATTCTTTGGGGATCTACATATCTTGCAATCAGAATAGGAGTACATAGCTTTCCACCATTCCTTTTCGGTGGTTTTAGATATTTGATAGCAGGCTCATTAATACTATTGTATGGCTATATAAAGAAGCTGGAGTTTCCAAAGGATAAAAAGGATTATATAAAGATTTCAATTGCAGGCCTGCTAATGCTAGGAATAAGCAGCAGTCTTATTGCAATTGCAGAAATGAGGATTAATTCAAGTACTGCAGCACTTCTTGTAGCCACAGCACCTATATTTATGGCCATTATAGAGCTATTTATCCCAGGGGGAAGCAGAATAAGCTTATTTGGCTGGATAGGAATGTTCATCGGTTTTGCTGGAGTAGGGATTTTATCTTTTAGCGGAGAAGGCTTTGATACAGATATTTTAGGTATTATGCTTATGATTCTCGCTGCTCTTGCCTGGGCCGGAGGTTCAATACACTCAAAAAGAAAAGTTGTTGGAGGTCCTATTATAATACATATAGGAGTTCAGATGCTGGCCGGTGGTATATCCCAGACTATCGTGGGTGTTATTATAGGAGAATTATCCAGATTACATCCTGAACCTTCAGGAATTTGGGCTTTAGTTTATCTTATAATATTCGGTTCCCTTATAGGGTATACATCATATATCTACCTAATAAGTGTATGGCCTATTTCAAAGGCAGGAACCTATGCTTACATAAATCCCATAGTAGCAATGATTCTAGGTTGGATGATTCTCGGGGAGCCTATAACATTTAAAATGATTATCTCGACAGTTTTTATACTGGCTGGAGTAATAATTGTGCAGAGATCTAAAGTGGTGGAGAAGGCAGGAGAAGAAATAATAGAAGTTTAGGAGGTTTTTATATTATGCCATTGGATATCCGATTTTTAGCACAGATATAATGGGGTTTGGAGAAGG
>JAAYMO010000263.1 GCA_012521375.1 Clostridiales bacterium | reverse complement strand
GCTCTCTAACTCTCTCTTGCTCAATCCTTTCATATTCAAATCGACAAATTGGAACTTTATGTTCCGCTCTTTAAAATATCTCTGGGCTTTTTTTGTATCAAAACATTTATTTATCCCAAATATCTGTATGTTCATATTCTTCACCCTCTAATTTTCTTAAAAGACTATATTTATCTGTATAAAAGCTAACCAACTTTTATAGAAAAATAGTCCTTAAGTATATTATCTATCTCTTTTTCGAGAATACTGATTCTTTCTGACTCAGGCTCTTCTTCATAAAGGTCTATAAGCTCCAGGCTTATTGTCTCGATTTCTTTACAAGGTTCATAATCAGGTATTTTCAGTTGCATTACTGTATTGGGATAATAATCATATATTTCCTTCCCCATCTTCTTGGCAAAAAGCTTGAAATAAAACTCATATAGGCTGGAATTCAGTACACCTAATAGGAAAGGAAGAGTGTAGCCCTCCACTCCATCTTTCAATACGAAAGAATATACATCTGCACTGCAAAAATACCCTTTTTTATCCAATGCAAATCTGTTATTGGTGCTCTTATAGGGATATACAATCTTCTCCTTCATAAAAAGTTCCGGATTTCTACCCCACTGAAGTTGATGCCATAATCTTAATCCTTTTTTGCATTCTCTTCTATTTTCAAGACGCTTCCTATATTTTTCGATGTGCATTATGCTATTGGGATATTTGATTGGTTCATCTATCCAGTCAGAATATATTAGTTTCAAATTACTCTCTCTAACTCTGTATCTATCCACATGACTGTTTTTTATCCATGGTTTAAGCAGTTGCTCTTCAATACCTAAAGCTTTTATCCTGTTATCATCCATTATGAAAGCTTTATCGCATCCGGTTATTATTCCTTGGAAGCTTTCCACTATATCCCCAAGTTTTATTTTACAATTGTTTTGAATTTTTTCTAAAATACTTCTTTTGTCTCTTGGAATCAGAATCCATCTTTCTTCCATAAGCTCATTTTGCTTCACTTTAAAAATCTCAAAATCCTTAGATTCTATTGTATTTAATTTGCCTCCCTGGTGTTTACAAACCTCTATCTCATTCTCATTATCCTTTTCATTGGATATGAAAAATATGGCTGCAGCCACTCTTACTCCAGGAAAAATTTCTTCTCCATAGAAATCAACTATATTAATTATTTTGCAATTATCCTTCAAGTATCTTCTGAGATTTCTACCTGTAGGGCTTTCCATAAAATATCTGGAAGATATATATCCAATCATGCCCTTGTCTTCAGCCACCTCCAGAGCCCTTTGGTAAAAACAATAAGACAGGTCTGACTTATCTTTAAATGTTTCTTCATATTCAGCCAATAGCCATTTTTTATAATCTATGGTCAATTCTTTATGTCCTACATAAGGAGGATTACCAATTATATAATCATATTTATTGGACCAGAATACAACATTTTTCAAGATCTCTTCTGCCCTGTCCCTGTCTACATATTCTACTGTATTATCTCTTCTGTTTTTTACACCATATATCAGCCTGTAGTCTTTAAGTTCATCAATCAATTGCCCATCGTTGTAGTATTTCTCCCATCGAAAAAGGCTATCTCCATAGACTATATTTAATTCATCAGTATATGGTTTTTTATCTTTGGCTAAAAGACTAGCAGAGCAAAGCCAGAGGGCTTCTTTGTCTATATCGGCTCCATAAATGCAATGTTTCAGTATGTGATAATGCAGGTTTTCTTCCTGCCAGTACTGTTCTCCCTTAACTATTTTTATATTTCCATCCTGATTCACTTCGTAGTTTTCGTCATAGAATTTTTCTCTTAATTGAACAATATCACTTCTAAACTTTTCCTTCAGTAAATCATAAGCTCTGATGAGAAAAAAACCACAACCGCAAGCGGGATCCAAAATCTTAACAAAAGGCTTCTCAGTCACATCGATATCAGAAAGAATTTTACTAAGTATAAAATCTATTATAAAGTCCGGTGTATAGAATTTTCCGTGAGCTCTTTTAGACGCCCTCTCCATAGATTGCTGATAAATCTGCCCTAGTACAAAGTCTTTCATTAAACCACCTGCTATCTCAATTAAACAATCGACTTTATTCATCTATTAATATTATAACTAATAGCTTCATCTTACACAAATTTCACTATTCTTAAAATTATAACAAAAATCCTCATTAATAAGGTATAATGTATTTAGAAAGTGATGAAAGGAGTATGAAAAATGGGAAAAACTGTAGACATCGATTGGGGTAAGCTAGGTTTTAGCTACATAAAAACTGACTATCGATATATATCCTATTGGAAAGACGGAAAATGGGATGAAGGCAGATTGACCGAAGATAATATACTGCATATTAGCGAAGGTTCAACAGCATTGCATTACGGGCAGCAGTGCTTTGAAGGGCTTAAAGCTTACAGAACTAAAGAAGGCAAAATTCAGCTTTTCAGACCTGATAGGAATGGAATTAGGATGCAGGAAAGCTGTAGAAGGATTATGATGCCAGAATTTCCCGTAGATAGGTTTGTTGATGCTTGCATTCAAGTAGTTAAAGCTAATGAAGCTTATGTACCCCCATATGGCACTGGTGCTACATTGTATTTAAGACCTTTCATGATAGGTGTTGGCGATAATATTGGTGTTAGACCTGCTTCAGAGTATATTTTTTCAATATTTTGCACCCCTGTAGGTCCTTATTTCAAGGGTGGAATGAAGCCTGTGAACTTTATGGTTTCAGATTACGACAGAGCTGCCCCCTTTGGTACCGGCGCAGCAAAGGTAGGAGGAAACTATGCAGGAAGCCTTTTGCCTCATGAAATAGCTGTAAAGAAAGGTTTTGCAGATTGTATTTATCTTGATCCTGCTACACATACAAAAATTGAAGAAGTAGGTGCAGCTAACTTTTTTGGCATAACAAAAGATAATAAATTTGTCACTCCAGAGTCCCCTTCCATACTCCCTAGCATTACAAAATATTCACTCCTTGAAGTGGCTAAGGATTATCTAGGTATGGAAGTGGAAGAAAGAGATGTATATATCGATAAATTAGATGAATTTGTTGAAGCCGGAGCCTGCGGGACTGCAGCAGTAATAACTCCCATAGGCGGCATAGAATATAAAGGCAAACTTCATGTATTCTACAGTGAAACAGAAGTAGGTCCTATTACTAAGAAATTATATGATACTCTAACAGGAATCCAGTTCGGTGATGTAGAAGCTCCCGAAGGCTGGATAGTTGAAGTAAAATAATATATCTGATATAGAATAAAGGCTTCCGATGGAAGCCTTTATTGTTATTTCAATGTATCCAATACTGCCTTTAAATCAGCAATAATATCTTCTACATCCTCTAGCCCTACAGAAAGCCTCACAAGGCCATCTGTTATTCCGCTTTCTGCTCTTTCTTCAGGGGTATATGGCGAATGGGTCATGGAAGCAGGATGCTGTATCAAAGTTTCTGCATCTCCAAGGCTTACAGCCAATGTGCATAATTTTACATTATTCATCAATTTCTTGCCAGCCTCTACCCCGCCTTTAAGCTCAAAAGATATCATGGCACCAGGCAAGCTCATCTGTTTTTTAGCTAATTCGTATTGAGGGAAACTTTTAAGACCTGGATAGAATACCCTATCTATTGCTGGATGGCTTTCTAAAAACTCTGCTACCTTCATTGCATTCTCACAATGCTTTTCCATCCTAATAGCCAGGGTTTTCATTCCTCTACAGATGAGATAAGCATCGAAGGGGCTTAGTACTGAACCTGTAATATCCTTTATACCGAACAATTTAACTTGATCTATAAACTCTTTTTTCCCTGCCGCCACCCCAGCTATTACATCTCCATGTCCATTTAAATACTTGGTAGCCGAATGCAATACCACATCTGCTCCAAGTTCAATAGGCCTTTGTATGTAAGGAGTACAATAGGTATTATCTACAAATACCATGCAACCTTCTGTTTGGTGAGCAATTTTACTGATAGTTTCTATATCTGCTATATCCATAGTAGGATTGGCAGGAGACTCAAGATAAACCACTTTAGTATTAGGTCTCATAGCTTTTCTCACATTTTCCGGATCCTTTGTATCTACAAAAGTAACTTCCACTCCGTATCTAGATAAGCCATGATTTAAGAATGCAAAAGTACATCCGTATAAGGTTTCTGCTGCAATTACATGATCTCCGGCTTTTAGTGCAGTCCATAATGCTGATGTTATGGCGCCCATACCAGAAGCCATTGAAACTGCAGCCTCTGCGCCTTCCAACATGGCAACTTTTTCTTCAAGCTGGTTATTATTAGGATTTCCCAGTCTGGTATATATATATCCTCCTTCTTCTAAAGCAAATCTTCTGCCGCCTTGTTCTGCTGATTCAAATTTAAAAGTAGAGGTTTGGTATATGGGTGTAGCCAATGCTCCAGGTGAATTTTCTACATGTCCCCCATGTATGGCTTTTGTAGCAAAGCCCATTTTACTCAGGTCCAGCTTGCTCACTATATTACCTCCTCGATAAATTTTTATCTATTTTAATAGTTCTATACAAAAGTGGATTTCCCTTCAATATATTTAACAAAAAAGGCAAAAAGAGCCTTTGTATAAGGATCTTTTGCCTTTGTCTATTATTTTTTTTCACCATAAGCCAATAGTCTTACAGCATTTATTATGACTAATAGCACAGAAAGCTCGTGTATAAGCATTCCTGATGACAAGAATACAAACTTTAACAAAACTCCTATAATCAACAGTATAACCACTGCAATTGCAAAATAGATATTCTGCTTCATATTTATAACTGTTGCTCTGCTTAAACCGATAGCATAGGATAGCTTATTAAGTTCTGCAGACATCAAAACTACATCAGCTGTTTCCATAGCTACATCAGACCCGGCACCGCCCATTGCAATCCCAAAGTCAGCAGAAGCTAAAGCAGGTGCGTCATTAACTCCATCTCCAACCATAGCTGCTGTTCCAAACTGGCTTTGAAGTTTCTTTAATATTTCTACCTTGCCTTCAGGCAATAATTCTGCATAATAACTATCAAGACCCAACTTATTGGATATAGCTGCTGCAGCTCTTTTGTTGTCACCAGTCAGCATGACTATTTTCTTTATTCCTTGAGCTTTTAACTTTTTAATAAGTTCTATGGCACCTTCACGAATATCGTCTGCTATAGATATTACCCCTAATACTTTATTCTCATCTGCGGTTATAACTACGGTCTGGCCTAAAGATTCTTCCTGACTTATATATTTTTCTATTTCTACAGAAATATTTATGTTGTTATCCAGCATCAACTTTCGATTACCTACTAATATGATTCTGCCTTCTGCTTTTGCCTTTAGTCCATGGCCGGCTATTATCTCCGAATCTTCGGGGCTAGGTAAGCTTTCAAATTTTTTGTCCGCTTCCTCCAATATAGCTCTTGCCAATGGATGCTCCGAATATCCCTCTGCAATTGCGGTCAGCCTCAATAACTCCTCTTCTTCTCCATGAAAAGCTTTTATCTTAGTCACCTTTGGCTTGCCTACAGTGAGAGTACCTGTTTTGTCAAAAGCCAGCACCTTTACCGTCCCTAATTTTTCTATTACCTCTCCGCCTTTCATCAGCACCCCATGTTTGGCTCCATTTCCTATACCGGCAACTATTGATACTGGCGTAGATATTACCAATGCCCCCGGACAAGCTATAACAAGCAAGGTAAGTGCTAACCTCACATCTCTAGTAATTATGAATACTAAAACTGCCAATACTATTATGCTAGGGGTATAATACTTAGAAAAAACTTCAAGAAACTTCTGAGTCTTTGCCTTTTTATCCTGCGCTTCTTCCACCATTTGAAGAATCCTGGAAAAGGTAGTATCGTCTCCTACTCTATCTGCTCTAACCTTAATGTAACCAGATTCGATGACAGTTCCTGAAAAAACAGTATCATCTATAGCTTTGCTTACAGGTATTGATTCACCGGTTATGGCAGCTTGATTTACATAGGAGTTCCCTTCAATTACAGTACCATCAACAGGGATTTTTTCTCCCGGC
>JAAYMO010000262.1 GCA_012521375.1 Clostridiales bacterium | reverse complement strand
TTTGAGCGGAGCCATACCTTCAATTATAGATAGCTTTTTTGAATCCATATCAGGTTTTACCACAACAGGAGCCAGCATACTAGAAGAAGTTGAGAGTCTACCAGAAGGGTTGTTGTTTTGGAGAAGTTTTACCCATTGGATAGGTGGTATGGGAGTTTTGATACTTACATTAGCCATACTGCCTTCTATAGGGGAAGGGGCATTTCAGATAATGAAGGCAGAAAGCCCTGGGCCAAGCCCCGGAAAGCTGGTACCTAAACTGGGCAAAACTGCTCAGATACTGTATGGTATATATTTGGCAATAACATTTATTGAGATAGTTTTACTATTTGTGTCTGGTATGTCACTATTTGATGCCTGCATTCATACTTTTGGGACTGTGGGAACCGGTGGATTTTCAAGTAGAAACGCCAGTATAGGCTCTTTTAATAATATATATGCTGAAATTACTATAGCTGTGTTTATGTTCATATGTGGAATTAATTTTTCACTACATTATCAGGTGATGAAAGGCAATGTGAAAGCATTGTTTAAGGATGAAGAATTCAGATTTTATATAAGCATCATATTCATATCTATTTTGCTGATAACTATCAATTTATATAAGGATTCAATTTATTCCATGGGAGAATCTTTAAGACACTCTTCTTTTCAAGTTGTTTCCATAATTACTACTACAGCCTATACCACAGTGGATTTCGATAAATGGCCCGTATTTTCAAAGATGATATTATTCTTCTTGATGTTTATGGGAGGCTGTGCAGGTTCAACAGCTGGAGGTATGAAAAATATAAGAATTCTATTGCTGCTAAAAACTGTTAAGGCAGAGCTTATGCAGATAATCCACCCAAGAGCTATTAATCCTGTCAGATACGGTGGAAAGACAGTGGATGCTAAAGTGATATCAGGGATAAAAAGTTTCTTTTTTGCTCACTTTTTTATATTCGCAGTAGCTGTATTATTAGTGTCATTAGATGGGTTCGATATGATTACCACATTATCTTCTGTAATATCAACTATGAGTAATATTGGACCAACTTTTGCCATGGTAGGTCCTATGGGGAATTTCTCTCAGATGTCTGTTTTAAGTAAAATGGTTCTAGCATTAACCATGCTTATAGGAAGGTTGGAGATATATCCCCTGCTGCTTCTTACTGTACCCAGCTTTTGGAGAAAAGTTAATATTTAAGATTTCTTTGCAAACCTCTGAATGTTAATTCAGAGGTTTATTGCATAGTTTTTAACCAACTTATAGATACTAATTATTACTATTAAGATTTCGAAATAATAAAATATATATTCCAGTTTGAGGTTGGTGAGAAACTATGAAAAAAACACCCTGGTGGAATATGTTAATCTATAAAGAAAGCCCTAAAAAGGAAAAAATGGAGCTTTTGGAGACTAAAGAAGATGACAGCAATGAGACTAGTGATAGTGGACATAGGGTTGTTAAAGAAGCCTATATTTATTCTGACATAAAAGCAAATCTGAAGAGAATAAAGGAGGACTTTAAAATCCCTCAAAATGCTGACGTTATAATTAGAGAACTGAAAATATGCGGACAGATTGATGCTTTTCTCGTCTTCATTGACGGTTTGATTGATAAGAAGACGCTGAACGAAGTGGTGCTAAGAAATCTTATGTCGAGCACTAGGGGGATGGATCATGAAGCAGTAGATCTGATAGATGCCCTAGCTGATAATATAATCAATGTAGGCATTGTAAAAAAAAATAATCTTTTCGATAAGATTGAAAATATGATTACCACTGGGTTTTGTGCACTTTTCATAGATGGCTATAACAAATGTCTTCTGTTAGAAATGATAGCATATGCAAAGAGAAATATAGAGAAACCAGAGAATGAAAAGACCATAAAGGGTTCAAAAGAAAGCTTTGTAGAGGATATAGCCACTAATATTTCCATGTTAAGAAGACTGATTAAAAATAAGAATCTGATTATAGAGTATATGCAAATCGGGGCAGAGAACAATATAGGATGCGCAATAATGTATATGAATGGCATTATTAATCCTGAGATACCTAAAGAGTTAAAGAAAAGAATCAACAAAGTAAAATCAGAGTTTATCTTAGACAATGGAATGTTGGAGCAGAGGATAGAGGATAATAAGTGGATGATTTTTCCTCAGACGTTAAATACGGAAAGGCCTGACAGGGCAGTCTCTTTATTGTTAGAAGGTAAAGCTCTTGTAATGTTAGAAGGTTCCCCTTGTGTCAATGCAGTACCTATAACATTTTTTAACTTATATCATACATCTGAAGATAATAATATGAGATGGCAATATGGTACCTTTATAAGCATTATAAGACTTTTGGGGGTATTTATGGCAGTATTCTTGCCTGGGTTTTATATTGCCTTAGTGTTGTACAGTCAGGAGATGATTTCCTCTGAATTGCTGGCATCAATAGCAGGTGCCAGAGAAGGTGTGCCCTTTCCTACTATAGTAGAGCTTTTAATCATGGAATTGGCTTTCGAGCTTATAAGAGAGGCTTCATCCAGAGTGCCAGGAACTATAGGCGAGACCCTAGGTATAGTTGGTGCTTTGATATTAGGTCAAGCAGCAGTGCAAGCAGGGCTTGTAAGCCCCATTCTAATAATAATAGTTGCCGCATCAGGCATTGCAAACTTTGTGATTCCTGATTACTCTTTATCAATGGCAGTTAGGATTACCAGATTCTTTTTTATATTCATGGGCTATATGGCAGGATTTTATGGAATATCCATAGGAATGTTTATATTCTTTGTTATAATGTGCAGCGTGAAGTCTCTTGGTGTACCATACCTGGCACCTGTAGCACCTAAGTTGAGAACAAGTCCGGATATAATTTTAGCTAAACCCATTGATACAATGCAATACAGGCCTGATGAATTAAATACTGTTAAAAAACTAAAGAAAAAATAGGAAATAAAAGGAGGTGAACTTATGGATGAAGGTAAAATTGGTAATATTGAGATGCTTTGTTTGATAGTGAATGCTATAGTATGTAAAGCTTTTTTTACAAGTATAGCAGCAGCAATACAAAAGGTAGGCACTGCAGTATGGTATATGACTCTTATATCCACAGTTGTGACGATAGGAATTTTCAGCTTAATGTACATGATGACAAAAGCATATACAGGGAAAAATATTCTTGAGATATATGATGAAATAGTGGGGAAAAAAGCAGGAAGGCTGTTTGCTCTCATCTTCTGTTTAATATTGTTTCTATCGGCCAGCATAACTCTAAGGGAGTTTACCGATGCTACCAAAGTATATCTTCTTCATGAGTCGCCGCCAGGTTTTATTGTAGGCATGTTCATAATAGCTATGACTGTTGTATGTTTTGTGGGTATAGAAGGATTAGCCAGAGCAGGTAAGCTTTTCTCATACATATTGCTGTTTAATTTTTTGATAGTAATGGCATTGTCTTATAAGCGATTTGATTCTCATAGACTTTATCCACTGCTGGGCTATGGCATAGGCAATACTGTAAAAAACGGAATAATGAGGTGTTCGGCCTATGGTGAAATAATTCTTTTAGGTGTTTTTGCAAAGACTTTGAATGATACTAAAGATGCAGGGAAAATCGGTTATATAAGCCTGATCTTAGCAGGTTTAATTATAGCAATAATAA
>JAAYMO010000261.1 GCA_012521375.1 Clostridiales bacterium | reverse complement strand
TGGCAGCATTCCACCTGCACCAATCCCAACTCCTTGTCCCCATTTAAGCTCTGCTTTTGAACACCAATTCTCCATCATTTCCATTGCCAGCTTAGTCTGATGACCTTCATAAAATCCACAGTTCACCATGGAATAAACTTTAATATCTTTTTCCTTTACGGATGCTAAAAATGTTTCTAATTGAGTAAGGCAATTTAGTAAATGAGATGGGATACCATCTACATATAATGGAAAGGCAAATACAAGAATATTGTGCTCTTTCATTTGTTCCATCTCTTCTATGCTCAACATAGGTTTGTTAAAGTTATAATCTGAACTTGTAATACCATCTTGCTCTAAAAGAGATTTCAACTCCTGTAATAATGAAGCAGAGGCGCTATCTTTTGTTTTAGGGCTTCCGTTGATAAAAGCTATTTTCATATTATCTGTCCCTCCATCTCCTCAATACTTTGGAAAAATGAAACTCTGCCAATATTACAATCCAGATTAACAGAATTGGCTTTCACCAGCTTTTGAGCAGTCAGCTTTTCTTTTTCTGTTATATTTTCACCATAAAAATATACATGAATATTTATTATATTTTTGTATCGTCTTCTATGATGCATCTCTCCGTTCTTAATTATAAAATAAGGATGCACGTACGAAATACTCCGGTCCAATATATTTTTTACAAATGGACTAAATCCACCATAACAACACCGACTTATTATAATGAGTTCTTCAGACCTTGATAAATACTCTCCCATATCTCCATAATTATCGCGTATTATGCAGGATCCTGGTGTTTTTAGCCAACATCCAAAACACCCTATGCAGTGATGTATGGTCTCATCATATGAAATAACCTTAGCTTCATCTGGTAAGTCAGGAATTAATCTTTGAAAATACTTACTTTCAAAGTCACATATGAATAATTTCATTTCCCACTTTCCCTTCAAAATTAATATATGGATATACTACATACATAAATGAATTAATATACTCAAATATAATCCCTGCTTAAAAAAGTACATTATATCCATATTATACCATAGTTGTTTACTTGTTGAAATTTTTCTTAAGAAGCAAAAAGAACCGTCCCCAATGCTTCTGGGAGCGGTTCTTTAACAAACAGTATTAGAATTCTGCGTTTCCTACTGTTCTTGGGAAAGGTATAACATCTCTGATATTGCTCATACCTGTCAGATACATTATCATTCTCTCAAAGCCCAATCCATAACCGGCATGCTTGGTGCCTCCATATTTGCGAAGCTCCATGTACCACCAATAGTCTTCCATATTGAGTCCAAATTCTTCAATTTTCTTTTCCAGCACATCATATCTTTCTTCTCTCTGACTACCTCCTATAATTTCCCCTACTCCAGGTACCAGTAAGTCCATAGCCGCTACAGTCTTATTATCATCGTTAAGCCTCATATAAAAAGCTTTTATCTCTTTTGGATAGTTTATAACAAACACTGGTTTCTTAAATATTTCTTCTGTCAGATATCTTTCATGTTCTGTCTGGAGGTCTACACCCCATTCTACAGGGTATTCGAACTTCTTTCCTGACTTTTTCAGCAATTCAATTGCTTCTGTATAAGTTATTCTGCCAAAATCTGAGTTCACTACGTTCTCCAGTCTTTCTAAAAGAGTGTTATCTATAAACTGGTTAAAGAATGCCATTTCTTCAGGAGCGTTCTCCAATACATAGTTTATAATATACTTCATCATATCTTCTGCCAACTCCATGTTGTCTTCCAAATCTGCAAAAGCGATTTCTGGCTCTATCATCCAAAACTCTGCCGCATGTCGTGCTGTATTTGAATTCTCAGCTCTAAAGGTTGGCCCAAAGGTATATACATTTCTAAAGGCTAAAGCATATACTTCTGCTTCCAATTGCCCGCTTACTGTCAAGTTAGTTTCTTTTCCAAAGAAATCTTCTTTGTAATCAATTTTTCCCTCTTTTGTTTTTGGGGGATTTTCAATATCCAGCGTAGTTACTCTGAACATCTCTCCTGCCCCTTCAGCATCACTACCGGTAATGATTGGGGTATGAACATACACGAAACCTCTTTCATTAAAGAATTTGTGTATGGCATATGCTGCCAGTGATCTTACCCTGAATACGGCTGAAAATGTATTGCTTCTAGGTCTTAAGTGTGCTATTGTCCTTAAATATTCAAAGGTATGTCTCTTCTTTTGTAAAGGATATTCTGGTGAAGATAATCCCTCAATAACAATTTTCTCTGCTTTAATCTCAAAAGGTTGCTTGGCTTCCGGAGTCAGCACCAATTGGCCTTGTATATAGAGAGATGAGCTGATATTTAGCTTGGCAATTTCTTTGAAATTCTCAAGTTCTTCCCCAAATACAACCTGAACACTTTTGAAGAAACTACCATCGTTAAGTTCTATAAAACCAAAGCTCTTAGATACCCTTATATTTCTAATCCAGCCTGCTACTGTCACAGTCTTTCCTGCATAACTGTCTGTATCTCTGTACAAATCTTTTACATATATTGTTTTCATTTTTTATGCCCTCCTCTATTAATTTTATATTAACTAATTAGAATGATAATATATACATTTACAAAAGAACTAAAAGATTTAAACGACAAATAAAAAACTGTGTTTTCAGTGTTTTTAGTGGTTTCAAAACAAATAAAAAATCTTTCATCCCATATAGGGACGAAAGATTATAATTCCGCGGTACCACCCTGCTTGCCTATCTGACCAGCTCTAACCCAATAACGGTGGGCGCCGTCCGGGCCTACTCTCCATCGGATTTCGGGCGGATGCTCCAGGAGGTTCCTCCATACAGTTTCGTGTCGGCTTCCACCTGCCGCCGACTCTCTGAGACTCCACTGTACTTCGCTTCCCTTCATTGCTGTTAATAGTATTAACAAATATTATAATAATGATACTGACACTTGTCAATCATCATATGTTTATATTTCACCTAATTGTGGCTTTGGTTTAACCTTTTCGTCTTTCTGCTTTTTGTCCAGGTTCTTTAGCTCATAGAATAAGAAAGCTGCTGTTAGCATAGAGGATGTCAAGTCTGCAATGGGCCCCGCTGTAAATATTCCTATCAAGCCCATAAACTTAGGTAGTATTAAAACCAAAGGTATCAATATGAGTACCTGGCGTGAAAGACTTAAGAGCATGGACTGCTTAGGTTTTCCAACAGCCTGGAAATATGCAGAGCTAACTATCTGGAAACCTATTATAGGCATAAATGTTAGTACTCTTTTCAGCCCCCTAGCACCGATATCAATAAGCTCGGGATCACTACTGAAAAGCCCTATCATTTGAGGTGCAAATAAATTAATTGATATATAGCCAATGGAAACAACTACTGTTGCAGCTCCTATAGCATATTTTAGAGCGCTTTTTACCCTATCATATTTTTTAGCCCCATAGTTAAATCCAATTATAGGCTGAGCACCTTGATTAATGCCAAATACAACCATCATGAAAAGTGATGATATGTTGTTTATTACACCCATAGCTGATACAGCAATATCTCCACCATATTGGGTTAAGCCTTTGTTCATGAAAATTACCAGTACGCTGGCTGCCAATTGCATTGCAAAAGGGGCTAAGCCAATAGTTACTATTGATTTTACAATATCAAATCTGATTTTCAGATTAGGCTTCCTTATCTTTAGCAGACTACTGCCGTATAGAAAATAATACAATACCCATATTGAAGATACAGCCAGTGAAATTATTGTTGCAAGGGCTGCTCCTTCAATTCCCCAGTCAAATACAAATATAAATATTGGATCCAGTATAGTATTAAGCACCGCTCCTATAAGCATTGTTATCATTGCTATTTTTGGGTTCCCTTCACCCCTTATGAAGTTATTCATACCCATTCCAATCATCTGGAATATGACTCCAAAAAGTATGATTCTGAAGTAACCCTTAGCATAAGGCATCACATCTTCGCTGGCTCCAAAGATCCTGAGAAGGGGTTCCATGAAAATTAGCCCCAATATAGTCAATATAGAAGCAATAACTATCATGCATACAAACGCATTGCCTAGTATTAATTCTGCATCTTCTTTCCTCTTCTCTCCAAGCCTTATAGATATGAGGGAATTAGCCCCTATGCCTATCAGCATCGCAAAAGCCATGCCTATAACCATTAACGGAAAGCCAATTCTTACTCCTGCTATTCCCAAAGGACCTACTCCTTGACCTATGAATACCATATCAACAAAATTATATAGTGCATTGACCAACATACCCACTATGGCAGGTATGGAGAATTTCAGCAATTGTTTTGGTATTTCCTTTTCTCCCAGTAATTTTTCTCTCTCTACTACTTGCATGTTATTACCCCTGTCTCTTTAATATTTTTTAGAACTTCTTTAACAAATTCTATGCTTTCTATCATTTTTAAAATATCTTGCGAGTCCGCCTTTTCAAAAATTCTTTCAAATTCCTTTTGAAAACTGGACATCAGCTTTGAAATATACTCTTCCCCCTGGGAAGTTAGGAAAATCCATTGCTTTCTTCTATCTTTAGGATCTCCCTCTCTTTTAACGAAACCATACTCCACCAAGGAATCAATAAGAGTTGTCAGGCTTCCTTTTTGCATGTCTATTGCTTTTCCCAGAGAAGACGGTATTATTCTACCCCTTTTTTTAATAATAAAAAGAGCCTTTTGCTGACTTTTGTTTAAATTAGGCTCTATACCATAATCCTTATGATATATGCATCCTATAGTCTGATGATATAGAGGCATGAATTCAAACAAAGAATTAAAAAGCTCCTTTAACATAGTTTTTTCCATAATTGCCTCCATAAAAAAATTACTTTATTGTGTAGAAAAGTATACTTTTCTACACAATAAAAATAGTTAGAATTCTTACTATTAGAATTCTAACTATTTTTATACTTTTTGTCAATACATCTTGCTTATTATTTTTCAAGAACCTTTACCAACAATTCTATGGAACTCTTTACATCCTTTACCGATACCATCTCTGATGGAGAATGGACATAGCGGCAAGGTACTGATATAACTCCAGAGGGTACTCCAGATTTAGTCAGGTGAATTGCTCCTGAGTCTGTACCGCCGCCTTCCAATATTTCAAGTTGATAAGGTATGTTGTTCTCCTTGGCTGTTTCTATCATCAAGTTTTTAACAGTTGGATGTGCCAACACACTGTTATCTTTAATCTTTATGGCAGTTCCTTTGCCCATTTTTACATCCATAGTCTTAGCTTTAGGAGTGTCTCCTGTCAGAGTAACATCTATTGCAATACCCATATCAGGATCGATACCGTAGGCAGCAGTTTTGGCACCTCTTAAGCCTACTTCCTCCTGTACTGTAAATACAAAGTATACCTCATTTGGGCAGTCCTTTAAGGCTTTTAAAGCTTCGATGGCAACATAGCAACCTATTCTGTCGTCCAGGGCTTTAGCCATTATATAATCATCATTTTGAACATATGGAGTATAGAAGCAAGCTACATCACCAACATTTACCTTTTTCATAGCTTCTTCTTTTGAACATGCACCAATATCTATAAACATTTTGTTAAGAGCCAGATCTTTCATCTCGTCCAGTTTTTCCATGCCAACAACACCCATGGTGCCATCAGCAAACATTACTCTCTGGTATAATGCAGTAAATGGAGATACTCCACCGATGTTTGTAAATCTTAGGAAACCATTTTCATCTATATTAGTAACCATTATGCCTATTTCGTCCATATGGCTGGCTACCATTATCTTTTTCCCATTGCCTCTTTTTATTGCTATTAGATTCCCCAGCGCATCGACTTTTATCTCATCTGCATAATCTTTTATTTCTTGTCTTATTACTTCTCTGATGGTTTCTTCATTACCTGATGGTCCAAAGGTTTCTAGTAATCTTTTCAACAAATCTCTATTAATCACGAATGTATTCCCCCTCTTTAATATCTTCAAGGAATAGTTTTACTACCTTCTTAAGTCCTTCAAAATCATCTTTGCTCATTACACTAGCCGGTGAATGAATATATCTACAAGGCACAGAAATTGCTGCGCATGGCACTCCTTCTCTAATAGTGTGTATTGCTCCAGCGTCATTTCCTCCTGGTGACGGCAGTCTGTATTGAATATCCACTCCATTTTTTACAGCCAGGTCAAATATTCTCTTGGCTAGGTTCTTAGGAAATATGGTTCTGGAATCCATAAGGGATATGGCAGGACCGTTTCCCAGTTTTGTTATATAAGAATGTTCAGGTACATTGGATACATCTGAACATAAAGTTCCTTCAAGGACCAATGCAATATCTGGATTGATGTTATATGCGGCAACAGTTGCACCTCTCAATCCGATTTCCTCTTGAACAGTAAAGGCGGCTACTATAGTGACATTATATTCATGCTTCAAGGTTTCTATCAATGCTGCACATCCGGCTCTATCATCCAAAGCTTTTGCTTTCACCAGATTATTGCCGAATTCCACATATTCACTGTCAAAGGCTACATAATCTCCCAGCTTCACCAGCTTCTCCGTATCTTCCTTTGATTTAGCACCTATGTCTATATACAGCTGTTTGGTTTTTAAAGGAGTTTCTCTTTCATCCTTCTCTTGCAAATGTATTGCTTTTGCTCCTATGACTCCCTGTATTTTATTCTTGCCCACCAGCACAGGCTTGGATACAAGTATTCTTTCGTCCAATCCACCTGCCTGAGCAAATTTGATAAATCCTCCTTCATCTATGGATTTAACCATAAGGCCTACTTC
>JAAYMO010000260.1 GCA_012521375.1 Clostridiales bacterium | reverse complement strand
CAGCCCTGACTCTCTCCAGTTCATATCTCAGCCTTCTCTCATTGTCATAGGCTTCTCTGTACAGCATTTCTCTTTCTTTCGTACGATTGCTTACGTAGGAAAAGTATCCGCATAGAATCAAAAGCAGCAAGTAGTCTGCCAAGGCTTTCACCTCAAGCAGAATAACCCCGGGAATTATTAATAGTCCGGATATGTAGTAATATCCGGACTGAATAAGATCATAAGCGATTATTGGATAAAGATATATAAATGAAGCTTCCCTGTAAGACAGATATAATATGACAATAGCCTCTATGACCATCAGTATAATACTGTTTCTGTATTTACTCCTATATATGACAGAGGCTGTAACCAGCAGCATCAAAGATACCTCTATGAATCCAACACTGCCTCCAATTATTTTCATTGTTATAACATATGAGAAAAATAGTATTTTTATCATATAGTTCATAACATAACCTCAAAACCATCATAAGCTATTTATTACATAATACACCACGGGAAATTTATCTTCAACATATTATGCAAGGCTATTCTTTTGGGCAGAACCTACAAGGAAGAATACCAGTGCAAAAAGCAACAGTACGATTATCTCATTCCCAACAGTTGTTATGCTTCCACCATTCAGTATCTTCTCCATGCCTTTAATAGCCCAGGTGACAGGTACAAATTCACTTATCCTCTGGAGCATATCAGGCATAATTTCTTTAGGCCAGAAACAGCCCCCAAGCATGGAAATTGGAATCACAATCAAATGGGTCAAGGCTGATACCTGTTTAAGACTTTTTGACAGATTCACTATAGCCATGCCCATGGATACAGAAACAGCGGAGTATATGAATATGAAAATCAACAAGCTTGTAGCAGAAGAGCCAAAATCCATTTCAAATAAAAACTTCATTATCGCAAATAACATTAATATCTGCATCCAGATTACTGCAAAGAAACTGAGAATGTTGCCCAGAGTATATTCCTTAAGGGTTAATGGAGACATGAGAATTCTTTCATAGGTTTTTAACTTCTTATCCTCTCCAATCAATGCTGCAGCATTTATAGCCATATACATCATAAACATTACCACAAACCCTAAACCTGATAGGATATCATAATTTATTGAGGAAATATCAGGAATATCTTTATAATGTATTTCAAAATTCCCTTTCATGTAGTATTCCAGTCCTTTTTTGAATTTTTCTTCGTCACCCCCGGAAGCCCGGGCTATTTTCCTGGCTGAATTGATAAAATTATTGATATAAAGCTTTGCAGGTATAAAGCCATTATAATCTTTAATGCCATATGCTTTTAATTTGGCTTCTTCACCAGATAATATGCTTTTAGTAAAGCCTTTATCTATCTTTAATCCGTATTCTATCTCATCATTCAGCAACCCTTCTTTAATCTCTTCCTCTTTAAGAAACAGAACTGTACAGTTATTTTCAAGACCACGGATGAGGTTCTGAGTCAAATAAGTATCATCATTGTCTATGATTCCTACTCTTACAGGATTACCATCGCTTCCTGCAAATATATAAAGTGCCATGAATATTACCGGAAGGATTACCATCACTATTAAATTGTATTTATCCCTCAGCAATCTTCTCATATTGTTTTTGAATATGATCAAGCCAAGCCCCTCCTTCCTCTGAGAGCGCTTATAATGAATAAAAACAGTGAAGCTGTCCATAGTATTGCCATGTAATTTCTTATCTGCACTTGGCTTCCTTCATAAATTGTGTTAAGCATTATTCTCAAGCCCAAATAATTTGGTGATAATAAGCTCAATTTTTTCATGGCAGATGACATGGACTGAAATGGTATATAACCTCCGCCTAAGAATGTCAGCACTGGTATCAGAATACTCAGTAATACCTGGGTTTTATTTTCATCACCTATGAGCATAAAGCTTGCAACTCCTATACTTGTGGCTAGAACTGCCAAGGTGAAACATGTAAACATTATGAAGAGTATATTATCCCCCCAATTTACATCGTAAACATATTTTGTGAATATAAATATGATTGAAGCATCAAATACCAGAGTCAAAATTGTACCTGCCACCTTTCCCACAAATACTTCATAGGAATGCAAAGGAGCAGATTTGAGCCTTATTTCTGTTCTATAGAACTGCTCTTCTGCCATGGATGAAGCTCCATAGGTGGTACCATACATCATGGTCATAATCAACATGGTTATAGCATAGTAATCTAAACCCTTTGGCCTTTTCCCATCTGAATTTATGGTTTCCTCACGGATGCTTTCATAGGGAGTTATATTTCCGTCGACACTTCCCAATATTGAATAAGCATATTTTGCATTGGCAGATTGGACGAAGCTATCCAAAACATTCTGCACAACAGAACCTCTGAACATACTTTCATTTCTTTTATATACATGGATTTTACCTTCATTATCCCTTTCTACATGTACAAGAGCAAAAGCTTCTCCGTTTTTTATCTTTACCGTACCCTGGTCAAGATCCTCAACTGTTTCTG
>JAAYMO010000259.1 GCA_012521375.1 Clostridiales bacterium | reverse complement strand
TTTTGTATGTTACCCGAAATGCACTACCTGCCAGAAGGCTAAGAAGTTGCTGGAAGCAAACGGTGTTGCCTTTGAAGAAAGGAATATCAAAGAAAATAATCCTACAATGAAGGAATTGAAAGATTGGCACAAAAAGAGTGGTCTGCCACTGAAGAAGTTTTTCAATACCAGCGGACGGCTGTATAAGGAACTGAAGCTCAGGGATAAGCTTCCGACCATGAACGAGGATGAACAGTATAGCCTGCTGTCATCAGACGGCATGATTGTGAAGCGACCAATTCTTGTTGGTGATGACTTTGTTCTGGTAGGATTTAAGGAAACTGATTGGAAAGCTGCCCTTGGTATCGAATAATTTACCTTTGTGATGACGATAGAATATTTAATTCTCTATATTATACCTAATTACTTGAAATATCATGTCGAATTTACAAAAAAGTGTTCAACGGATTTCATGAAATACTAAGATATCCATTAGCAGGATATCTTTTTTTTAAAAAATGTTAAATTTTTTACAATTAATGATATAATTAGTTAAAGGATAATGTAGAATTATATTATAATACATAAAATCAAAACCTTAAGGGGGTAGATTATAATGAGCATATCCAGAATTTTAAAAATAATGGGAATTATATGTGCAATATTATGCATTGCCTCAGTTGTAGGTTTATACATGGTTAATTTATATATTGGAAATGAGAGAGGTGCTGTAGCTAGAGAGGCTGAAATTCGGGAGTTGGCATCAGAATTAATATCTGTTACTAATAATAAATCAGATGTGGTAAAGGAGTACATACAGTACGGCTATAAAGATAAATATGATAATTTTATGAATGAGTTTAATGAAAATAAAACT
The DNA here is from genome assembly GCA_012521375.1 of Clostridiales bacterium. GTDB lineage: Bacteria > Bacillota > Clostridia > Lutisporales > Lutisporaceae > Lutispora. Next base: position 1,137 of record JAAYMO010000259.1, on the reverse strand, counting down.
CAGGAAAAGATAATAAGTCAGTTTGAAAGCCTTAATATATCTGAAGAGATTATGGGTTATTTAAAACAAGCTATAGATATTTCTGATGAGCTTACTGAAACTGAGCTGGAAGCAGTGAAAGCATATGAAGAAGGTAAATCAGCTATTGCAAGCTATATGGTATTAGGTAGTAGTTATGAAGCCAGGAAGAATGCTATGGCAAGCTACCTAGATATATTTCAGGATAAGATTAATGAAGAAGCTGAACTATATATTTCTGAAATGATGGTAAAAACTGATATTTTGTTTCGTTACGTAAATATTGCAATAATAGCTTTGATAATTTTTATACTATTGACCTTTATTGTTCTGGGAAGAAAGATTTCACGATTGGCTGATATAGCCAAAAAAATGGAAGAACTATCTAATAATGAAGGCGATTTGACCTCACAACTTGCAATAAATAGCAAAGATGAAATAGGTAAGATTGCATCTGCATTCAATAAAATGATTTCCAACCTTAGAAATTTAATGATTGAAGTAGATAAAACCACCGACGTTGTAGTAGGAGAAACAGAAAAATTAGAAAACACTATGAAACAAATATCTGTCAACATGCAAGGCATAAACCGTTCTGTATATGAGATTACAGCAGGAGCAGAAGAACTTAGTGCTACAACTCAAGAAGTAAATGCCTTTACAGAGGAGATTGAATCCGCTGCTCATCAACTTGAATCAGAAGCTTTGGAAGCCAAGAATTCAGCGGATGAAATCAAAAAAAGAGCTGCTGGAATAAAGAGTAAATCTATTGAAGTCATTGAAAAAAGCAATAAGATATATGAAGAAAAGTATGAGAATATAAAGATTGCATTAGAAGAAGGACGCATTGTTGAAGAAGTAAAAGTTATAGCAGACTCTATAGGTGAAATCGCATCACAAACAAATCTTTTAGCCTTAAATGCAGCTATTGAAGCGGCAAGGGTAGGAGAAGCAGGAAAAGGCTTTGCAGTGGTGGCGGATGAAGTGAGAGGTCTGGCAGAGCAGTCAAGTGAAGCAGTGAGCAATATATACAATATGGTAGAGAAGGTAGGCTCAGCCTTTGGAAAACTTTCTATGGCGGCTCAAGAGGTATTGGATTTTATGTCTAATGAAATGAAA
>JAAYMO010000002.1 GCA_012521375.1 Clostridiales bacterium | reverse complement strand
AAAGGCTGACGGGTCCTCAACTTTCATTTAACTTTACAATACGTAATTAACAAAAAGGAGAGAAAATAATGGAAAGAAAGAAATTCTATATTACTACACCAATTTATTATCCCAGCGATAAGCTTCACATAGGCCATTCCTATACTACTGTTGCGGCAGATGCGATGGCCAGATATAAGAGATTGGCCGGCTATGACGTAATGTTTCTAACAGGCACAGATGAACATGGTCAGAAAATTCAAAGGAAAGCAGAAGAAAAGGGTGTATCTCCAAAAAAATATGTGGATGAAATAGTTGCTACTATTAAAGAACTATGGAAACTGTTGGACATATCCAATGATAAGTTTATAAGGACTACTGATGATTATCATATTGAAGTGGTTCAAAAGATCTTCAAAAAACTTTACGATCAGGGAGATATTTATAAAAGTGAATATGAAGGTTGGTACTGCACTCCCTGTGAATCTTTCTGGACAGAACATCAGTTGGTAGATGATAAATGTCCAGATTGCGGAAGAGAAGTGGAACTTACAAAGGAAGAAAGTTATTTCTTCAAGCTATCAAAATATGCAGATAGATTGATAAAACATATTGAAGACAACCCAGAATTCATACAACCTCAATCAAGACAAAATGAGATGCTCAATAATTTTTTAAGGCCAGGACTTGAAGATTTGTGTGTATCCAGAACTTCCTTTAATTGGGGTATACCGGTAACTTTTGATGAAAAACATGTGGTATATGTTTGGATAGATGCATTGTCCAACTATATAAGTGCCTTAGGTTACTTGACAGAGGATGATAGTGAATTTAAGAAATATTGGCCTGCAGATGTACATTTAGTAGGAAAAGAAATTGTAAGATTCCACACCATCATATGGCCTATTATGTTGATGGCATTGGGTCTTCCACTTCCAAAACAAGTATTTGGTCACGGTTGGCTCATACTAGAGGGAGGTAAAATGTCCAAATCAAAGGGCAATGTAGTAGACCCTGTAGTATTGGTAGATAAGTATGGAGTAGACCCAGTTAGATACTTCCTATTAAGAGAAGTGCCCTTTGGCTCTGATGGAATATATTCTGAGGAGGCATTGGTTAACAGGCTTAACTCAGATTTAGCAAATGATCTTGGAAATCTGCTGTCAAGAACTATTACCATGATAGAGAAGTACTTTGACGGTATAATACCTGAACCAAAGGAAAAGGAAACTGTAGACACTGAGTTAGAGAATATGGCATTGGAACTACCTGGTAAGGTAGATGAGCTAATGAACAAACTACTTTTTTCTAATGCCCTAACGGAAATATTCAAGCTGGTAAGCAGAGCAAACAAATATATTGATGAAACTATGCCATGGATACTGGCAAAGGATGAAAGCAAAAAAGAGAGACTGGCTACAGTGTTATACAATCTAACAGAATCCTTAAGATTTGTTTCAGTATTGATTTCTCCATTTATGCCTAATACTCCAAATAAAATTTTTTCACAACTAGGTATTAAAGAAGATGAACTTAAAACTCTGGAAAGCCTTAATAATTTCAGAGGTATTAAACCAGGCACCAAAGTGGAAAAAGGCGGCATAATATTCCCTAGAGTTGAATTCGAAAAACAAGAAGCGGAACCTGAAGAAAAGCATACTGTTAAATCGGAAGCTAAAACCAAGACTGATGAACAGGCCAAGCCGGAAATAACCATAGAAGATTTTGCAAAGCTAGATTTGAGGGTTGCAAAGGTTATAGGCTGTGAAAAGGTAAAAGGTGCAGATAAGCTTTTGAAGCTGGAAATGGAAGTTGGTGAAGAAAAGAGACAGGTAGTATCAGGTATAGCAGAATATTATAAACCTGAAGAACTGATAGGAAAAAGCGTAGTAATTGTATACAACTTAAAGCCCATAAAACTGAGAGGTATTGAATCCAAAGGAATGATACTGGCTGCATCAAATGATGATGAGTTGACTATAGTGTCTCCTTTGACGGAAATAGCTTCCGGGTCAGTAGTTAATTAATAGTTACTGTGGCGATTCACAGCCAATCTAAGGATATATAATATCGCATCGGTTATTAACTTTGGTGACTCTAACGCTCATCTAAAATAGAATTCTAACGGCGCAAAACGGGCATCCATGCCCTACGCTTCGCTGATTGCGCCTAGCGCCACCTCCATGTGGCGCTTACGAATTCTCTATTTAGATTTCGCAAAGAGTCACTAGCAAAGTTAATAAAAATGCTCTATTATATAATCCTTAGATTTTACTGTATAGAAGTAAGCTACAGTGCCTGCATATTAGATATGTGCTTCAGATATAAGAGTTCGCTTTGGGTAACCTAAAGGTCACAGGCAGTTCTACATCTTGAACTCACAAAAAGCCTAACGGCATCCAAAAGACATCCATGTCCAAGGATGCCTAGGCTGGCATCCATGTCAGCCTCACGGCTTTTTTAGTTCGTCCTTCGCTAAGAACTGCTACAAAGCTCACAATATACCTTCAGCACATATCTAATATACAGTTACAGCAACGTTCTCCTATACAATAATTTCTTTATCTTAGCAAGTTATAGTAACTAAAGAATAAGCATATGTGCAAGTGAACAAATTATTGATTTTGCAAGTAACTCTTAGCGAAATATCATTAGAAAAATCGTATGGGCAGCACGGATGCTGACCAAGCCTTCCAGGGCAAGGATGCCCTTTGGAAGGCGTTAGATTTTTCTTAGGATATGAGCTATAGAGTTACCAAAATCAATATCCTTGTGAACTGCACATATGCTTATTCTCCAGGCACTGTAGCATTCTTAGATTGTCTATATGGAACAACAGTGTCAAAGCACGCAGCAGGACGGGAAAGAAATACCCTAGGCAACGCAAAAAAAGGAGGTAAGCTAAATGCTTTTCGATACCCATGCTCATTTAGATGATAGAAAATTCGATGATGACAGAGAAGCCGTCATAGAAAAATGCAAAGAAGAAGGAGTTGAACTGATACTAAATGCAGGCAGCAATTTAGTAACTTCAGTGAAATCAATTGGACTTGCTAAAAAATATGATTTCATATATGCATCAGTAGGAGTTCATCCCCATGATTCTTCTGAAATGGATGAAGACAGTTGTGATGTACTGGCGGAACTGGCAGAAAAAAATGAAAAAGTGAAAGCGATAGGTGAGATTGGCTTAGATTATTACTATGATAATTCTCCGAGGGATGTGCAGAAAAAGAGATTTGAGCAGCAATTAGATCTGGCCAAACAACTTAAACTACCTGTTATAATCCATAATAGGGATGCTCATGAAGATACTTTGAGGATTCTAAAAAAATCAGGAATAAAGGAAATAGGAGGCGTACTTCACAGCTTTTCTGGCAGTGTAGAAATGATGAAGGAATGTATAAAACTTAATATGTATATTTCCCTATCAGGACCTGTAACTTTTAAAAATGCCAGAAAAACCGTGGAGGTTGCTAGACAAGTACCTCTTGATATGCTTCTAATAGAGACAGATAGTCCTTATCTTACTCCTGTACCACATAGGGGAGAAAGAAACTATCCATCCTATGTAAGATATGTAGCTGAGAAAATAGCTGCTATACGAAATATGGACTTTGAAGAAATAGCCCAAATAACTTTGGAAAACGGAAAAAGATTATTCAAAATATAAAATAAATTTCCCTCTATTTATCAATAAGTGTAATTTATTCTAAACTATTATAATAAGATTGTATATAATCTTTAAAAACTGTAAAAACTAAAAAAGAATAACAAAAAATATGTAAAGTTTGACAATTGGCATAAAAAAATATAAAATATGCTTACTGGTAAATAAGGAGGGAAATTAATGGAAATAAACTTTCCCAGGTTACGGAGTTTATTTTCCACTCAAAAGGAATGGTATTACCAGAATGGACAGTTAATAAGAAGATATAAAAAATCTGTCTATATAGGAGCAGGCATAGCAGCTGCTCTGGTTTTAATTTTAGCATTTGCTATAACATTTAGCGTATTAAAAAAGGATATAGTCATTGCCGATGGCGAAAGGGATATCAATGTAAGTACCTTCAAGTCAACAGTGGAAGAAGTATTGAATGAAAAAGACATTGTATTAGGCCCTGATGACATGCTGGTAACAGATGCTAGTTTAAAACTTAAGGATAATATGAGAATTGAAATAAAGAGAGCAAAACCAGTAATGATAATTACCCAAGATAGGGATATACTGCTGCATACTACTGTTGAAACAGTTGGTGAAGCTTTAAATGAAGCTGGAATAACCCTTGGAGTTTCATACCGGGTAGAACCGGAAGTTGATACTCTAATCAGGGATGTCGATAATATTAAGATCATAAAAGTTGAAGAGGAAATAATAACCGAGACAGAAACCATTCCTTATGAAAATGAGACAAGGGAAAACCCTAACCTGGAAAAAGGCATTGCCAGAGTGATAACACAAGGAAGAGAAGGCAAGAAAGAGATTTCTATAAAAGTAATATATGAGAATGGAGTTGAAGTAGAAAGAAAAGTTATTGAAGAAAATATAATACAAGAACCAGTTGCAGCAGTTGTAGAAGAGGGCACTAAAACAACATTTGTATCTTCAAGAGGTACTGTAACCCGCTTTACAAAAGCTATGGAAATGATAGCAACTGCATATGATGCCACATTTGAAAGCACCGGAAAAACCCCAGATCACCCACAATATGGTATAACTAGATCTGGTCTTAGGGTTAGACCTGGCATAGTGGCTGTAGACCCAAAAGTAATACCCTTAGGAACATGGCTTTATGTAGAAGGTTACGGTGAAGCTTTGGCGGCAGATACAGGTGGTGCCATCAAAGGAAACAGAATAGATCTATACTTTGAATCTCCTGCAGATGTAGCAAAGTACGGTAAGAAAAAAGTCAAAGTATATATACTTGATAAACCAAGATATAAGTTTTAATATTATTTTAAGGAAACCTAGGATATAATAATCCTAGGTTTTATAAATTGGAGGAATATATGATCAAAGAAGTTATAGTAGTTGAAGGGAAAAACGATGCAGCTGCTGTCAAAAAAGCTGTAGACGCAGATATAATAATAACCGGTGGTTTTGGAATTACGCAAGATACTCTTAAACTGATAAGAATTGCGTCAGAAAGAAGAGGAGTAATAGTACTGACGGACCCAGATTTTATGGGGGAAAAAATAAGAAAAATGATTGGGGATCGAATTCCCAAAGTTAAACATGCCTTTATACCAAAAGAAAAAGCTATGGCAGAAGGAGATATAGGTGTAGAAAATGCTTCTACTGAAAGTATAATAGAGGCATTGACAATGGCAAGATATGAGATGAAAGACGATAGAAGAAGAGAATTTACTCAAAGGGATATGATAGTCAATGGACTATCTGGGTGCAATAATGCAGCAATTATGAGGTCAAAAGTTGGAAAAGCTTTAGGTATAGGATATGCAAACAGCAAACAGTTTTTAAACAGACTGAATAATTATGGTATAACCAGAGAAGAATTTAATGAAGCAATAGAAAAGGTGAGGAGGTTATCAAATGAGGAAGCATAGTTTATTAGATGCTACAAAAGATGCTATGAAAAAATTCAATATAAAAGCATCAAAAAAATACGGCCAAAACTTTTTGGTAGACAGAACGGTATTGGAAAGAATAGTTGATACCTCCTCTATTGATGCAGAATCCATGGTATTAGAAATAGGGCCAGGGCTTGGCACCATGACCAGGTTATTATGCGAAAGGGCAGGGAAGGTACTGGCTGTAGAAATAGACAAAGATCTTATCGAACCATTAAATATAAATATGTCAGGTTATAATAATTTTAAATTAATAAATGCTGATATTATGAAACTAAACCTAAAAAAACTTTTTTATGAGAACTTTGGAGAAAAAAAGATTAAGGTTGTGGCTAATCTTCCATATTATATAACGTCACCTATCATAATGAAACTTCTTGAAGAAGGGACTAATCTAGATACAATAACTATTATGGTCCAAAAAGAAGTAGCGCAGCGTATTACTGCATCTCCGGGAAACAAAGACTATGGGGTTCTAACCCTATCAGTTCAATACTATGCCATACCTGAAATGGTGCATATTGTACCTCCGGAAGCTTTTATGCCAATGCCGGCAGTTGATTCTGCAGTAGTACATCTTAAGATAAGAGAAAAACCTCCTGTTTCCCTTACAAATGAGACTTTGTTTTTCCAAGTGATAAAAGCTGCCTTTAATCAAAGGAGAAAAACATTATTAAATGCCCTTAAAGGCAGCCATATAAAACTGGATAAAGATGATATAGAAGAAGTATTAAGCCAATGTGGAATAGATACAAAGAGAAGAGGGGAAACTCTCTCTATGGATGAATTTGCAGAACTAAGCAATAAAATAAGCTATTTTTTAAAAAAGTAGTCTACAATTGCCCCCCACCCACATATATTAGTAATGACAATTTTTGAAGGGAGGGGGCTTTTGTGCCTTTGGGATATGAGTACAAAAGGTATTTTATAATATTGCAAGAAGAGGACAAGGGTTATGAAATGACAGCCGGGAAAATACCTACCGGTTATGTAAAGATAGAAATAAAAAAGAATAAAGTCAAAATCGGCGGGTTTATACAGAATATGAAATCAGATAAAAAATCCAAGTATAGACTGAACCTTTTAGCCCCGAGGGAAAAGCTGATACTGGACATTGGTCTTTTTAGGATGGACAACAATGGTAGAGGTGAATTTTATGCTGAATTTGATTCGGACAATGTCAATAATAGTAATGTTCCTATCAGCGAATTTACAGGGGCTTTAGTTGTAGCAGGCTCTGGTTTTCCGTTAGTAGGGTATACAGGAAGAGAGAGTATACCTTGGAGAGACTGGTATGAAAAAGATAAAAAAATTGACCTGCATGAGGATAGAGAAGAAGAAAAAAGGGATGAAGAAGCAATAAAAGAAGGAATACTGGAAGTAGACGAAACAAGGATCGATGATGAATCCATAGTACAAAAAGAACCAAAAGAAATAAGGGACGAAGAAACTGAGATTAGTCAAATATTGCAAGAAGAACCGAGGGAAGAAGCAATTCAGGAAGAAGAGATGAGAGAAGAAGCTTTACAAGAAGATAACATAATAGAAATAGAAGAAATAGAAATAGAAGAAGATACAAGACAGCCTGAAGAAATTCAGAAAACTGTTGTAGAACCAGTATTTATAGATGAGGAAATCATGGAAATGAGGGCAGAACCGGCACCCTTATATTTTGAAGAGCCAGAACATATAGAGAGAGACTCTTTTCACGAAACAGATTTTAGGAATTTAATTGAAGACTCTGATACACCTGAAAGACATTATAAGAAAGAAAAAGGAAGCGAAAGCAAGCTTCAAAAGAGATTACTTAATGCTATAAAGAATATGGAAAAATATGATGATCTCTATAGCCAGCACTCTATTACATGGTATAAAGTAGGAAAGAAATTACCCCTCCTAAATAATGTGATGATACCTATCAATGGAGCCATAATGCCACTATCTTATCCATATATAGCGGAAACCGGAGGCAGAAATATCGAAAAAAGCTTATTGGGAGTAGAATACAGAGATAAAGAAATAAGATATGTTTATATTGGTATTCCCGGTATATATTATCCGGCATGTAGAGTGTGCTATCAGTATAAAGGCTTTTCAAACTTTAAAAAAGTTAAGGGTCAAACCAGAAGAGGTTATTGGATAATGTGCATAGATATAATCAAAGGTAAAGTCTGCAGAGCATGAGCCACCGGGGACGGTGAGCCACTGAAATCGTCCCCTAAGGCTCTTATTTTTTTTGCTTTGGATTAAAGTGACAGTATGGAAAACTTATATTTTTGTGGTAGAATTGTATATGTAATAATGAACGGGAGAAAAGTTCTATGAAGAAAGATAGCATAATAGATAAAAAGTTGCTAAAAAATATAGATATATGGATATTAATTTCAGTTATATTACTCTTTGTTATAGGCCTTGTTGCTATATCCAGTGCCACAGGTGTTCCCCACGGAGGATCATTAAAACATGTGAAAATACAAAGCGCGGCTTTTTTGTTAGGTATTGTAGCGATGATCATAACATTATTTTTTGACTATAACACCTTTGGGGAGTTGAGCAAGGCTATATACATAATAAGCATATTATTGCTCATAGCAGTATTGATTTTTGGTATAGAAGTAAAAGGATCAAAAAGTTGGTTTGATTTTAAGGTAGTGAATTTTCAGCCTTCAGAGCTTGTAAAAATTGGCTTTATAATATCTTTTGCTAAACTTTTGGAAAAAAGAGAAGGAAATTTGAACAATTTAAAGGGTGTATTGCCTATAGTGCTTTACATTATTCCAATTGTAGGTTTGATAATATTGCAGAATGATTTTGGAACGGCGCTTGTCTTCATATTCTTTATCGCATTCATGTTGTTTGCCGCAGGTATAAGTTATCGATATGTAATAGGTGCAGCTATCCTTGGGATATTGAGTTTTCCACTGCTTTGGATTTATGTTTTTGAAGATTATCAAAGAAAAAGAATATTAGTTTTTCTTAATCCTGAACTGGATCCTTTAGGAAGAGGTTATCATGTAATACAGTCAAAAATAGCTGTAGGTTCTGGCCAATTTTGGGGAAAAGGTTTGTATCAAGGGACACAGAATAATTTAGGTTTTATACCCGAAAGACATACTGATTTTATTTTTTCTGTAATAGGAGAGGAACTGGGACTTGTAGGATCTCTTATAGTGATTCTTCTATTTATGTTGTTGATAATGAGGTGCATATATATTGCTAACATATCAAAAGATAGCTTTGGAAAGTATATATGTATAGGTGTTATGGCTATGTTTCTGTTTCATGTTCTTGAAAATATAGGCATGACTATAGGTATGATGCCTGTTACAGGTATACCGCTCCCTTTTGTAAGCTATGGCGGCAGTGCTCTTTTGACCAATATGATTGCTGTTGGATTAGTTCTGAATGTAGGTATGAGAAGGCAAATCATCAGATTCTAAATATTTATCCGGGTATTTAAGATATATGTTGATATAAGAGACGTTTTGTCGTATTCTAATTAATGGTTGTTGCATTGTTAAAAATAATAAAATTTTGTGTTGTTTTATGTTTAATAAACTAATATACTTATAATGGTAAATGTTTTCCCGGAGGTGTAACATTGGGCTTTAATATGATAGTAAACTTATTTGCAGGCCTGGCTATATTCTTATATGGTATGAATGTCATGTCTGATGCTTTGCAAAAAGCTGCAGGAAATAGAATGAAAAATCTTCTTGAGATACTTACTAGAAATAGAGTATTGGCAGTATTGGTAGGGACAGTCATAACTGCCATAATTCAAAGCAGTAGTGCTACCACAGTGATGGTAGTGGGGCTTGTAAACGCTGGTATAATGAAACTAAGTCAGGCTGTGGGTGTTATAATGGGAGCTAATATTGGTACCACTATGACAGCTCAATTAATTGCTTTTAAATTTAATGATATTGTTCCTTTTGCATTGATTATAGGAGCTATTTTAATACTCTTTGGAAAGAAAAAAACCCATAAGCAGTTAGGTGAGCTTGTTTTAGGCTTCGGATTGCTTTTTATGGGAATGAATTATATGAGTGATGCCATGAAGCCATTAAGGGAAGTACCCGAATTTACCCAGTTTATGGTTGATTTGCAGCATAATCCTATACTTGGTGTATTTGCTGGTTTCCTGCTTACTGCAATAGTTCAAAGCAGTAGTGCCACTATAGGTATTCTTCAGGCATTGGCTTCTCAAGGTTTGGTACCTATAGAGGCTGCATTGCCCATATTATTTGGTGATAATATTGGTACCTGTATAACTGCTATTTTAGCTAGTATTGGTACAAATCTAACTGCTAAAAGAGCAGCTTTGATACATCTTACATTTAATGTTATAGGTACAATTGTATTCTTAATAATACTTGGACCGGTAACAGAAATTATTAAACTATTGTCTTTAGATCCAGTTAGGCAGATAGCAAATGCTCATACATTATTTAATGTTACAAATACCATTGTACAATTGCCCTTTGCAGCTATTCTTGTAACATTTGTTACTAAAGCACTGCCTGGTAAGGTGGAAGAAGATCCAACCAAGCTTGTTTATTTAGATGAGAGAATACTTGAGACCCCATCCGTTGCAGTTGTTCAAATTATTAAAGAGATAATCAGAATGGCGGATATAGCAAGAGCCAATATGAAAAAGGCTATAGATGCCATACTGAACGGTGATGAAAAGCTCATTGAAGAAGTATATGCTGACGAAAAGGCAATAAATGCATTAGAAAGAAAGATTACAGAATACTTATTAGCTGTTTCTCATCAAGCTATAAGCCCACAGCAATCTAAGAGAGTTGCTGCTCTATTTAATACGGTACATGATGTTGAGAGAATAGGAGATCATGCAGAAAATCTGGCGGAACTTGCCCAATTTAAAATTGATAATAAGATAGTATTTTCAAAAACTGCAGTAAAAGAACTGAAAGAAATATTTTCTGTAGTTGACAAAGCTATAGAAACAGCATTGTATGCATTGCAACACGATGACAAGGAAAAAGTTGCGGAAGTTGATAGATATGAAAACAAGGTTGATGAACTGAGAGATATTTTAAGGGAGAGCCATATAAAACGCTTGAATAACAATGAATGCAATATAAACGCAGGGGTAATATTTTTGGATATTGTGACAAATCTAGAAAGAATTGCAGACCATGGAGTGAATATTGCAGGGATCGTAAGCCCCAGCTCCATAAAACATAAACCTAAAGCATAGATATTTTTTCGGGAAATACATAATAATATGGGCACATTGTCGTCCCATATTATTTTTTTAAATAATAAGGCTTAGTTTAAAAGATTATGAAACTTTTTGCGGTATTGCCCAGGAAATAATGTCATATTTTTACGTATAATGTTTATTATTTTTTTTATAAGCTGTATAATATATTTAGGCCTAGTAATAATTGGGAGGTGTACATATGACAAGCCTTTGGATAGGCTATATAATGGTAAGCATACTTTTGGGTATATGCGCAATTGCCATGAGGGAAAATTTAATATTATTATCTTCATTTATCGGTGCAATTATAGTTATGAAAATAGCCTATATTTATATTATCAATAATAGTGTTAAGCAGATCTATAACAATCTAGTTAGTATAGTAAATGGACAATTAAATATTAACATAAAGAAATCGAAGGTAAAGGTAATAAACAGAATAGGAGAAAAGTTCAATGAATATTTAAACAAGATCAGGAAATTAGCTGGGCAATTTTCAAACATGTCAGACAGGACTATTAAAGAGTCACAAATTATGAAAAACCAAGCAGGTAATTTAAGAGTTACAGCAAATGAGATAGCTTCTACGATACAAAACATTTCTGAAGCAGTCAATAATCAGGTTGATTCAACTATAAAGGTGAAAGAAAACATTGATATTTTTAGTCAAGGTGTTGAAAACATATATGCAAATGCAATAGAATCTTTAAATGCGGCAAAAAATTCAAAGGCAGTAGTAGATGAAAGCTTTCTCACCTTTAAAGAGGCATTTGAAAAGATTGAAGAAGTAAAGCAATATAATGATGTAGTTATACAAAACATGGACAAGTTAAATAATTCTATAAAACAGATCAGTAAAATAACAGAAGCAGTAGAGTCCATTGCTTCCCAGACTCATCTATTGGCTTTAAATGCATCCATAGAAGCTGCAAGAGCCGGTGAAGCTGGCAGGGGTTTTGCAGTGGTAGCAGAGGAAGTAAGTAAGCTAGCAGATGACTCGTCTAATTCAGCAAAAAAAATAAAAGAACTCATTGAAGGGGTAATCAAAGAGATAGATGGCTTAACTGCAAATCTCAAGGCAGAAACTGAAGTTGTAGAGAATAATGTTGGTTATGCAGAAATAGCTTTTAAAAAATCTGAAGATATTAACATTGCTGTTATGAAAAACATGGATGCAGCCCAGGCTATTGTTGATGTGACTGAAGAGCAGAAAGTAAAACTAAATGAAATAGCTATGGCAATTGACAGCATCAATGAAGCAACTCAGCAAAATGCAGCGGTAGTAGAGGAAATTACCGCATCAACCCAAGAGCAGCTTTCTATAGTAGAGACCATGTATGAATCTATAGTAAGCTTAAGCAATGCGATTGACAATAGTGGGAGAATAATAGATGACTTCATGAAGGGCTTTAAGATTACAGATGAAATAAAAACCAAGATTGAAACTGTAAAAGAAATGCTCTTGGATATCCTTAAGGAACCGGGGCTTTTAAATATAGATGATGTAGACAAGCTGCTGAAAGAAAGACAAAAAACCATTGATTATGTAGAACTTATTGTAATAGTTGATGAAAAAGGCATAATAAAACATTCAAGCCGTGAAATGTCTGAAGAGCAAAGAGATTGTAGTGCTAGGGAATTTTTCCAGAGAGCGATTAAAGGTGAAACTTTTGTGAGCAAAGAATATATCTCAATACTTACTAATAACTATAATATAACTGTATCCATGCCGATATATGAAGAAGGAATAATCAAAGGCGTTATTCTGGCAGATATTAATCTTAATGAAAACTGAGCCATTGGCGCTGCCCCAATGGCTCAGTTTTCCGAATCTAAACCTCCATCCTATGGTCTATATACTGCTTTTAATCTGTTTATCTTTACCCCTTTTTCCATGAATTTCATTTCATATTCTGTAGTAATGTTTTCTGGGTCCTCTTCAGATGCTAAATCATAAGTAATGTCAATGATATCCAACTTGGCTTCTTTAAATTGTTCTATACTATAATCGAAAAGCACTCTATTGTCTGTTTTAAATACTATAAGTGCTTCATCTTTGAGAAAACTTTTATACTTCTCCAAAAAACGTATATTGGTTAAACGTCTTTTTGCATGGCGAGCTTTTGGCCAGGGATCACAGAAATTTATAAACAACCTATCTACTTCATTTTTATCAAAAACATCTTCTATATTCTCAACATTGAAAGGGATCAGGGCTAAATTTTTGACTTCCTTATTTAAAGCTTTTTTTAAAGCCATGTAAAGCACATCATATTTAGAATCAATTCCAATAAAATTTATTGTTGGGTATTTCAAACAATTTTCTACAATAAATTTACCTTTACCAGTACCTAGTTCTACATATAGAGGGTTTGTATTTTTAAAAAAATCCATCCATTTTCCTTTTTTATCTTCCGGTCTAAAAATTACTATATGCTGATTTTCCATCAATGTACTGAGAGCTTTAGGCTTTTTTCTCAACCTCATTATACCGCCTCCAATTAAGTAGTCTCGTTATTATGTATTTTATTATCATATGTATTTTAACATAGATGAGTTTATTTTAAATAGTATTCCTTATTAGGATCATATAATTCTAGATATTACTGAACCTAATGAAAGAACAATGAACTGAAATAATTGTAAAAAAATTGGCAATAATGTACACAATTGGATATAGACAAACCTTTTTTTGTGTATCATAATATTGTTAAACCACTTATATATTATTATTAAAGAAAATAATAATGGAGGTGTTCTAATGAAAAAGCTTAGCCTTTCTACCAAGATACTCATTGCTTTAATTTGCGGTATTATAGCAGGTATCTTCTTACAAGGCGCTCCAGATTTTGCTAACGGATATATCAAACCTTTCGGAACATTGTTCCTCAACCTTATTAAGCTTATTGTTGTACCGTTAGTGTTTGCATCATTGGTTGTAGGCACAACTGGTTTAGGAGATATAAAGAAAATAGGGCGAATAGGTGGAAAAACTCTGGCTTACTATCTTTTAACCACTGCGTTTGCAGTAATACTAGGACTTATACTTGCTAATGTTTTGAATGTAGGCAGTGGTTATACCATACCTGTGGATGCAGCGGTAGAAGCAAGGGAAATACCAAAAATTGCTGACACTCTTCTAGGCATCATTCCTACCAATCCGGTAAAAGCACTGGTAGATGGAAATATGCTACAGATAATTGTATTCGCCATAATGTTAGGCGGCAGCATAATGGCTATAGGAGAAAAGGGCGAGTCCTTGGAAAGAGGTATCAATTCCTTAGCAGAAGCTATGTACAAAATGACTGCTGCAATAATGCAATTTGCACCTTATGGTGTATTTGCTCTTATCACTCCTGTCGTGGCTGAAAATGGACCTAGTGTATTATTACCATTATTCAAAGTAATCTTTGTTGTATATCTTGGATGCATACTTCATATGGTTCTAGTGTACTCAGGAACACTGAGAATTTTTGCAAATTTCAGTCCTATTAAATTCTTTAAGTTAATATCGCCTGCTCAAATTTTTGCCTTTACAACCGCCAGCAGCAGCGCTACTCTTCCTATAAATATGAAATGTGCAGAATCCATGGGAGTTCCAAATCATATTAGCAGTTTTGTCCTTCCTTTGGGAGCCACTGTAAACATGGACGGTACCGCATTATATCAAGGTGTATGTGCATTTTTCATAGCCCAGGTTTATGGCCTTGACTTAACCATTGCTCAACAGATTACAATAGTTCTTACAGCTACTTTAGCTTCTATAGGCACTGCAGGAGTTCCAGGAGCTGGTCTTATAATGCTGACTATGGTGCTTCAATCTGTTGGCCTGCCTCTCGAAGGATTGGCCCTTATTGCAGGTATAGATAGAGTTCTCGATATGGCGAGAACTTGTGTCAATATCACAGGTGATACTGCATGTGCAGTAATAATAGCAGCATCGGAAAAGGAACTGGACAGAAACGTTACTACAAGCAATACTGCATCTATGTAGTTATGTAAAATCACCGCAGGAGCAATCCTGCGGTATATTTTTTATATGGTTATTTTCCTATAAACAACTGAGTATACATATTGCTGCCATCCATAGATGCAATTCCTACTCCCAACTCGGTGAAATTAGGATTCAAAATATTTTTTCTGTGGCCCTCAGAATTCATCCATGCACGGAAAGCTTTTTCGGCTGTTGTATTTTGTGCTAGGTTTTCACCTGCGTACATATAAGAAACACCGTAGTTTCTCAACATATCAAAGGGTGACCCATAGGTTGGAGATTGGTGGGAAAAATATCCCTTATCTACCATATCTTTTGATTTCATACGAGCTAATTTAGTCAAATCATTATTAGCCTTTAAAGCAGGAGCACCTACTTTTGCCCTTTCAGCGTTACAGAGCTCTAATATTCTTTTTTCTTCAGCAGTCATAACACCTGTTCCAGCTGCATCTTCTCCAGGAGTTGTTGTTCCACCGCCAGTACCGGGGGTAGTTGTTCCACCGCCGGCACCAGGAGTGGTTGTTCCTCCACCAGCGCCAGGAGTGGTTGTTCCAGGCCTATTGGTACCAACACCCGGCGTCATATCATTACCAATTCCTATATTTCCTGTATTATTGCCATTTGTTACAGGAGGTTTAATGTTAGGAATCTGTTTTTTTCCTGTTGTTCCTGAAGGATATGGTTCTACATATCTACTCTCTACACAACCAATATCATTTTTTCCAGGAACTTGGACAATATACCAATTGCCAGCTTTACCATAAACATTTAGTTTTTGATTAGATTTTACAGTGCCGATTTTATTATAATTTGAACCAGGGCCAGACCTTATATCCAAGCTTGGTATTTTAATTCTTCCAAAAGATATATCGGCTTTTTCGGTTATTGATGTTACTCTATGGTTATAATCTACATTTCCCCAAAAATTGTTGGGCCAATTATTTCTTTGTCCCATGTTATTCCCGCCTAAACCTGTGTTGTCTAAATCATTGTTACCTCTATTTGTGCCGGTTAAATCTCTATTTAAATCGTTGGGAGTAGCCATTCTTCTTGCATATTGATTAGTCGTGCATCCTGATAAAAATAAGGATACAACAAGCAAACATAAAACAAAAGCAAAGAATTTTTTATATCTACTCATAAACAGCCTCCTTTTAATATGGCTTAGAAAACTTGCAAAAATAAATGCAGTTTTCATATTTATTTTGCATCTATAAATAAAAAATATAAAAATAGACAAGCCTTAAATATAGGGTTTAGTGGATTAAAATGCTTGTTTCATTTAAAACAAATTTTGTATAAAATATAATAGAACGATTTACTTATAGGAGAAAAGAATGATATACTAATAATAGAAAAAATATGACAAAATTTTTATGAAAGCAGGAGCAAAAGATGCCAGTAATTGTACAAGCTTTATTAATTTT
>JAAYMO010000031.1 GCA_012521375.1 Clostridiales bacterium | reverse complement strand
TTAAGTTAATAATTTAATTTATCAAACAACTTACAATGATATGAATAAAAAAAATAGCTATGGTAATAATTTAAATGTCTACTAAATGAAAAGGGTGTGCCAAAATAATGATTAATAAAGTTGAGATTTGCGGCGTAAATACTTCAAAGCTCCCGGTTTTGTCTAATACAAAAATGATGGAGCTTTTAAAAAAAATAAAACAAGGTGATACAGAAGCTCGAGAAGAATTCATAAAGTGCAACTTAAGGTTGGTGTTAAGCGTCATACAACGATTTAACAATAGAGGAGAGTATGTGGACGATTTGTTTCAGGTAGGTTGTATAGGTTTGATAAAAGCCATAGATAATTTCGATTTAGATCAAAATGTAAGATTTTCTACTTATGCTGTTCCTATGATAATTGGAGAGATAAGGAGGTATTTAAGAGATAATAATTCAATAAGGGTCAGTAGGTCTCTAAGAGATATAGCATATAAAGCTCTTCAGGTTAGGGATAAGTTAATAAATAAAAACTCAAAGGAACCAACTGTATCAGAAATAGCAAAGGAACTTGATATCCCTATAGAAGAGGTAGTATTTGCTTTGGACGCTATACAAGATCCTTTATCCTTATTTGAACCGATTTATCACGATAATGGAGATGCAATCTATGTGATGGATCAAGTGGCAGATGAGAAAAACAAAGATGAAAATTGGATTCAAAGCATAGCTTTAAGTGAAGCAATGAGAAAACTTAACGATAGAGAAAAACTTATACTTAATTTAAGGTTTTTTCAGGGAAGAACCCAAATGGAGGTAGCAGAAGAGATTGGCATATCACAAGCTCAAGTATCTCGTTTGGAGAAAACCGCACTGAGCCATATGAGAAAATATATATAGCATATTGATTGTACAGCTAAATCGATTATAGGGAATCCTAGTGAAGCGTAAAGCGTAGATGCTTTTTTACTTCGTTAGGATTCTTTTTTATTAGTTTATATAATTGCAATTTTATGTTCTATTTCTGATGCATGTCTTATATATTTTATATAGCATGTGTATAAAAATGGGGTGGTACTATGTTTAAGGCTTCAGAATTAAGGCAAAAAGAGATAATTAATATTTCGGATGGAAAAAGACTTGGTTTTGTGTCAGATGTAGAGATAAATATGGAAACTGGTACTATTGAGGCAATAATAATTCCTTCTGAGAGTAAATTTTTCCGTCTATTCTCAAAAGAAAATGATATAGTTATACCATGGCATGAGATAAAGAAAGTAGGCATTGATGTCATATTGATAGACTATAATTTAAAATAAATATTACAGATCACCTTAAATTAAACGATCTAAATCTTTTAATAATATAACAATATATTGTATAATAATGTCAAGATTTAGAACAAGGGGCATAAGATGAGATAGGAGGAATTAAAGTGAGATGTCCATTTTGTGGTTGTAATGAAAGTAAGGTGGTTGATTCTAGACCTGCTGATGAATATACTGTTATAAGACGTAGAAGAGAATGCGAGAATTGTTCTAAAAGGTTTACCACTTATGAAAAGATAGAAGAAATGCCATTGCTTATTGTGAAAAGGGATGGCAGCAGAGAGCTTTATCAGAGGGAAAAAATTTTCAACGGGATTCTTAAGGCTTGCGAGAAAAGACCTGTATCAGTGAAGAAAATTGAAGATATGGTAGATAGTATAGAAAAAGAGTTGTATAATTCGATGGATAAGGAAATAGAAAGCAAAAAAATAGGAGAAATGGTTATGGCTATACTGAAAAAAGTAGATGATGTTGCTTATGTAAGATTTGCTTCAGTATATAAACAATTTAAGGATATAAATACGTTTATGGAAGAGCTAAATAAATTGATGAATGAAAGAACTAAAGATAATAATTAATTATTGACATATATAGACTATATCATTATAATAAAATCATACTTAATTAGTCGGAATTAAATATTAAAAGGCTGTGAACGGAAAGTGTAGGTAGCGATAATACTTTTTTAGAGAGAGATTGCCAGAGGCTGAAAGCATTCTCAAAAGTATTTACCGAAAGTGCGTCCGGGAGCTTTAGGCTGAAATCAGTAGGCTATTACGGGAGCATCCGTTATAATTGCAAGGGTATGTTGGTACCCTATAGAGTATTTTAAGAGTGGAACCGCAGAATACATCTGCCTCTTAATGGTGAATTTCCCATTAAGAGGCTTTTAATTTTATGGACATTAAACTTTTCTATATGAATAATTTCAAAGTGAGATATATGAGTGTTCAAAGCAAAGCTGTAAAAATTGGAACCTTAATTAATCTTAATAAATATTAATATATATAGACGATTGCAGAATGAAAAAGAAGTAAAAAGGAAGTAAAAAAAGAAGCAACTGTGGATAACTTTTAAAGAAAAATCATAATGGAGTGTTTTTGAAGACATGACAAAAAAGCCTTATGGATTCA
>JAAYMO010000258.1 GCA_012521375.1 Clostridiales bacterium | reverse complement strand
GCTTATATAACCGCGGATTTTCTCAAATCTGAGCCTATTTATGAATCTTTGCTGGAGAGGATTGTGAAAAATAATAAAAAAGCTGAAGAGGAAAGCGAAAGCAGTGGAAAAATAATAATAGAAGTGCCTGTATGTGCGGATTCTCAAATAGACAATAAAATGCTAAAAGATATAAAACTGCCGGAAAATTGTCTAGTTGTGAGTATAAAAAGAGGCAACAAAGAAATCATTCCGAGAGGAAATGTACTTATTAAATCGGGAGATATTTTGATTCTCCTTGTAAATGAGAAAGAAGAAGCTTTGATGAAAGAAAGACTTTTGAATATGACCGGAAAGCCTATTATATAGAAAATTAGAGCCATGGAGAAACACCTCCGATGGCTCTAATTTTTTATAAGAAGTTTTGTATATTATAGGATTGATATTTTTCAGAAAGCCAAGAGTCATATACTTCTGGCAGTTTTTGATCAAATAAAGATTCTCTAATCTCATCCTTTTTTTCTTCGAAATTAGCTTCTTTTGCCGGCTTCTTTTCCTCTACTTTTATTATATGGTATCCAAATTCAGTCTTCACAGGATCACTTATTTTTCCTATTTCCAATGAAAAAGCCGCATCTTCAAACTCTTTGACCATTCTACCCCTTGGGAAAAAGCCTAAATCTCCGCCTGAATCTTTGTTGCTCTCATCTGTAGAATACTCGCTAGCTAGCTTAGCAAAGTCCTCGCCAGCCTCCAGCTTGCTCTTCACCTCTAATGCTTTTTCCTCAGTATCTACTAAAATATGTCTTGCTTTTACCTCTTCATCTTCATAATAAAATTCCTTGTTTTCTTCAAAATAATTTTCCATTTCTTCTTCTGTTATCTCAACACGATCACCGATCAACTTTTCAATAATCAGACTCTTTTCTATATCTTCTCTTATGGCGTTCATTGAATAACCATAGGAAGTTATGGTCTGTTCAAAAATTTCAATGCCTCCATACTGCTCAGCGGCTTTTGCTATTTTTTCATCTACCTCTTCTTTTGTCACTGAAATGTTTTGAGCCTTAGCTTCCATTTCCACAATCTTTTCAGAAATCATGTAATCCAATACCTGGCGGCCGTTTTGGCTTACCATAAAGTTATACAATTCTTCTTTTGTTATGGTTTCATCATTTACTTTTGCTACAACCTCGTTTAATCCTGTTCTAGAATTAAAATAAATGGCTTCTACCAATACCAGCAAAAATAAAAATACGATTATAATGACATAAATATTTACTTTCTTTTGTTCCTTAGACACAATCTTCAACACCTTTCAATTATCTATTTTTCTTTATTTCATATTTAAATATACAGTTGAAAAAATGAAAAACAAACTATTAATATTTTACTATATAATTATTTAATTTAAAATTAAATTTCTGTGAATTTTTTTGAGCCACCGAGAACTGTCCCCGATGGCTCACAATTTTGGATTGACTCCTTCTACAGCTAAGTCTTTAATCCAGAGTATTTTCTTGAGATAGATTCTTATGCCTGTTCTGTGAGGCTTGATGGTTTGAGCTACGTATACGTCTATACCATCGATGTTGTATAATGAAAAGCTTTCCATCCATTCTGGTTTACCCATCTTAACAGCGGGTAGTATCACTGATCTTCACCCAGATCCGCATTTTGCCATATGCAGTATTATTGAATTGTCTTGACTATTTTGTTTAATATATTCTACAGCTTGTGAAGTAATTGTGATATTTATATGAATCCCCACCCTTTACATATGGTAGTTTTATTATATCACAAATTAAATATTTGGGAAATAATTCAAAATGAGCCATCGAGAATCATCTTCCCGGTGGCTCATGTGTTTATTGGTTCACATCTAAAACAAATTGTACAAACAAGGCTGTTCCATAGGGGAGGGCTTCTTCGGGAAAGATAAAGCATTCATTGTGGAAAACTGGTGGTGCTTCGCCACGCTGCTTTATTCCCAAGCGTGCAAAAACTCCCGTTGGTACTATTTCAAGATATTTTGAAAAGTCTTCGGAACCCATTACTGGGTGATCAATATGTTTAACATTGGCTGAGCCAACAATCTTTTCCGCACTTCTACCAATAATTTCGATAACTTCAGGTGAATTAACCAATGGAGGAACACCGTAACGATAATCTAATTCAGCTTTGCAATTGTAAGCTGGAGCAATTCTTTGGACAATATCATCAATTCCTCTTTTTACTTTATCTCTTACGTGTTTGTCTAAGCATCTCACTGATCCTGAAAACTCAACTTTTTCCGGAATGATATTCATAGCAGTACCGCCATGGATTTCACAAATTGAAATAACAACACTGTCTAAAGCATCAATTTGTCTTGTTATAATACTTTGAATAGCCATAATACAGTTTGAAGCTGCCATAATAGGATCAGAGGCAACCTTGTGGGGATAAGCTCCATGGCCACTGGTACCGGTAATCTTAACGGTGAATAAATCAGAAGAAGCCATATATATTCCCTGGCGCAGTACTATCTCTCCTATATTATAGGAAGCATCTCCATGTAGTCCCAAAATATAATCAACTTTTGGATTTTCCAAAACCCCTAGGTCTATCATATACTTGGAGCCTCTGAAGCTTTCTTCTGCAGGTTGAAATATTAACTTCACTGTACCTGAGAATTTATCTTTCATTGACGTCAATATTTTAGCAGCTCCAAGAAGCATAGCTGTATGGCAGTCATGGCCGCAGGCGTGCATAATTCCAGGAACAGTAGATTTATCTTCTATATCGGTCATTTCTTGAATAGGAAGTGCATCCATATCTGCACGAAGTGCTGTTACAGTCCCTTTTCCTTCTTTTTCACCTTTTATAATTCCTACGACTCCTACATCTGTATCGAGAGTTACAATTTCAACCCCCATTTTTTTAAGCTCAGATTTAACCAAAGCAGTTGTAACAAATTCTTGCATTTCCAGTTCTGGGTTTTTGTGAATCTGTCGCTTTATATTAATAATATAGTCTTTTATATCCATAGACTTCTGAAGTATTTGAGAATTCAAGCTAACATCCCCTCTGCTTAAGCATTTAAGCATTTTTTTAATTCATACACATTTTCTATGCCCATACTTCTATGCCCTTTTTCTATTTCATGGACAAGCTCTACCATCCTTTTATTGCAAGGTAGGGCTAGTCCCAGTTCTTCACCCTTTTTAACAGTATGTCCTACAGTACCGTCGATTTCTGATGGTCGTTTGCGTACTGCCAGGTCTCTATATAAACCAGTACGGTTTTTCAGCATATATCTATAGTGATCTGCTGTCTTCTTAAGAGCTTCTTTATAACGTTTCTGCCTGTATAGTTCCGGATCAAAATCATCAAAGGTTTCCAGCTCCACTCCCAAAGCTTCAGGTACCTGCATGGCTTCAAGAGCAAGAGCCACATATACATCTTGGGTATCAGGATGATCAAGGCCTTCTGAAATAGTGAGAGGTGTCATACCCGTGGCAAACATTACACTTATATTAACTTGTTTACTCCAAAGGTATCCCATGATGTTATCAGTCACTTGAGCAGG
The DNA here is from genome assembly GCA_012521375.1 of Clostridiales bacterium. Taxonomy (GTDB): domain Bacteria; phylum Bacillota; class Clostridia; order Lutisporales; family Lutisporaceae; genus Lutispora. Next base: position 4,870 of record JAAYMO010000258.1, on the reverse strand, counting down.
AAGAAAAGCCTGCATATCCTTCTCAAGGGTTTTTATCCTTTGACTCATTTCCCCATTCAATTCACCTATTATAAAGTTGCTTTTTCCACCGAACTTAATTCTACCTGGGCTAATATAGTCTGCAGCCCAGTTCACAAAAGCACCTATGGTTCGATCAGCCCCTACACGTTCTGCAATTGTATATTCATTAATGCCGTTTTGCAGGCTTACTATATATCCATTTTCCGTTAGCAATGGAGCTATAGTATCCAATGCATCAACAGTATGCTGTGATTTTACTGCTAAGAAAACAGCATCCAGCGGTTCCTTCAGTTGTGAAGGAAGTACGGCTTTGACAGGAACAGTAAATTCTCCATCAATGCCTTCAATGGTTAATCCATTTTGGTTTATAGCCTCAACATGGTCTTTATCCTTGTCGACAAAAAGAATATCAAATCCCGTTCTGGCAAGATAAGCTCCCATAGAGCCTCCTATGGCACCAGCTCCGTAGATTACGTATTTCTTCATCAAAATCGCCCCTATCTTCCTACAAATTTTCTATTAGTTTAACAGCTTCTTTCAGACCATGGAAAATTCTGTTTCGCTCTCTTATGAGTTTACGTTCTAAAGCTTTAAACTCTAAACTCTTTCGGTCCATTGAAGATAGTTTTTCCAGGTCAGTTAAGCCTGGGAAAGGCTTCATGGATAATGCAAGATCAGCCTCAAAGGGGCTTTTGCTGCAATAATGTACTGGAATCAAAGCCCTATTTATACCCATAATGCAATCATTGAGTTTTAAAGCCTTCATTTCATCATCTTTGGTAAGGTTGCTCAGCTCATTTATTCTGCAGATTTCGTTGTCTAATCCGCAAAACAGTCGCTCTAAAACTTCGGCTTTTTCCTTTAATGGAGACAAATCAAAGGCTTCGCCGGCAACATTCTGCCATTCCTCAAGATTTCTCAATATTTCTTTTCCTAAATATTGAAACTTGAAAGGTATAACAGGTTGGGTGATTAATCTCCATATGGCTAATAGATATATTTTAGTATCCAATGTTAATATTTCTTTGCTTACATATTCAAATTTATCCTCTGTCGTGTGCCAATACCAAGGCAAGCCTGGTACAAAGGTATCACTGCCCTGACTGGATTCTGGTTGAAGGGATAAAATCTGAAAGAGCGACGGAACGCCGTGACCCCAAAATGATTGGTCACCATTTCGCTGTATTCTGGAGTACTTTGGTTCTTGTCCTGTCAATTCTTTTATGACCTCATAGCCGAGATTGTAACATTGGGCAGAAGAATCAACAGTACGATAGCTGGTTGAACCTTCAGCACCAATAGCATCTATATTAATATTTACAACAGCATTTTCATGGATATCTTCCCAATTATAATCAGCGTACCAATTGCTGCCGGTGTATCGTCCGTTGCTGTGGCCAGACCACCAAACAAAGCGGACATTGATCCTCATCTGGTCTTTATAATCCTTAAGGACTCTTGCTATTTCCAATATTGCCGCATTGGCTGTTGCATTATCTGTTGCACCTTTGTGCCAAGAATCCACATGTCCGTTGAACAAGATATATCTGTCCGTTGGTGTTGTGGCTTTTAAATCTGCAATGCAAAGAGGAATATTGCGGAAGTCTGTATCAACTTCAGCTTCAATTGTTATGTCCCTTGAACCATTGGAAAGGTAATCCAGCAATAGTTCTCCATTCTTTTTAGTTACTGATACTACAGGAATCTTCCCTAATAATTCGAGGGTTTCGGGAACCGGCATGCCCCAGACCGGGCTGATTGCCATATTATGTGGGTAGTCACCGCCATTTATGAATATTAATCCTGCAGCACCTTTACGTTCCATTTCAAAGCAAGCTCCCGGAGAAGCAAGACCTTTAAGCACTACTATTTTCCCTTCAACATCTTTGCATTCAGGATAGTATACTGCTTTTTCCGTCAATCCTCCAGCTTGGGTTGATACAGCATAGCTTTGTGTAATACAGGATATTTTGCTGCCATCATCCAGTGTTATTTCTGCTGAAACAGGAAGGCTGATAAGGCTCTCAATAGATTTTACCTCTACGTCTAATCCATATTCAGTCATAACCTCCTCAAAATATTTAGCTGCCTTCCAATCCCCTTCACTGCCGGATTCTCTATCATATGAAGAAATGAATTCAGTGTGCTTCATTAAAAGATCGCCATCAACATTAGCAAGTACTTTAGCTTCTAATTCTTTTCTGTCCATTTCAAAACCTCCTATTAGAGTAGTAATCTACTCATCAATATTCATATGGTACTCTTCCAGCTGCTTCACCGCCATCTATACGGAAATCGCTGCCGGTTATCCATTCTGCATATTCTGATGCTAAGTAGCAAACCATACTGGAAATGTCACTAGGTTTACCAGGTTTGCGCAATAGTATGCGGGGGAGTATATCTTTTTTAACTGTAAGCAAATCGCCTTCGTCAAAGCGGCCTACATCGACAAATCCAACAGATATAGAATTAACATTTATGCCTTTTGGAGCAAGATCAAGAGCTATGGCTTTGGTAAACATAATAAGTCCGCCCTTGGAAGCACAGTAGTGAGCATGATTTGTTCTACCGCTGTGACCTGCACCGGAGCTTATATTTATTATTCGCCCTTTTGTACCGTGTTCTACCATGATCTTTCCTACCTCACGGCTCATATAAAATGCACCCTTTAGATTTGTATCTATGGTTCTGTCAATTATTTCATCAGGCACTTCCGTAATATGGCCATATTCTCTGTAATGTCCCGCATTGTTTACCAGGATGTCAATGGGACGCTTAAAGTGTTCATAAGCTTTTTGAACCATTTCCTTAACTTCTTTAGAGCATGCAACATTTCCGCTTACCACAAAAGCTTCTCGTCCCATTTTTCTTATATCCATGGCGATTTTTTCAGCCTCAGCAACGGAATTATTGACTGCCAGAATTACATCGGCACCGCATCCAGCCAGATCCATACATATTTGCTTTCCGAGTCCTCCTGCAGCACCGGTTACCAGAGCTAGTTTATCGGTAAGATCTATTTTTATCATTCTAATTCCTCCTGTCTGTTAGATAGAATTCCTTTTTACCATTGAACCTAATTAACAAGCTGGATGAATTATATCCAGCTTGTTAATTGGAATTATAACAGTGTTTGTTATTTCAACATAATACTTGCTCCAGGTCCTAAAGGTAGATCTAGTACATACCATAAAATAATCATTAAGAAGAAAGTTATAAAGTATATTATAGTGAAAGGCAAATTCATAGATATCAAAGAGCCTATTCCTGCCTTATCTGTTTTTCTCACCTTATAGGTTTCCATCAAACCTAATGCAATTGGTACATTCAATTCTACAGGAGAAATCATATTACCGCAGGAATCCCCTATACGATATAGAATCTGAGTCATTACAGGACTTACATCCAGCATAGCCATCATAGGTACTAAGAAAGGCGCAAACATAACCCATTTAGCGCTGTTACTGGTTATGAACATATCCATAAACAGTGATAAGAATGCAATTAGGAAGAATAGTAGTAAACCGGAAATGTTCATAGATTTTAGTAACTCAGCACCTTTTACAGCCATAACTGTAGCTATTTTGCTTTCACTAAAGAGTTGCACAAACACTGATGCCGGTAAAGAAACTACAAGGAATGAAGTTGCAGTATCTAAAGATCCTTGCATAAGCTTAGGAATATCACCAGAGTTTTTGATTGTACCGGAACCTATTCCATATGCTATACCGATTGCAAAGAATATGAAGAATAATATTGGAACAATTTGCTGCAATAATGGTGAATTAGGAATAAAACCACCTTCCGCATTACGCAGAATTGAACTCTTGGGCAAAGTCATAAACAAGAGAACAGCAATAAATACTAGAACAGTCCATTTTACAGCCTTAAGACCTCTTACCTCTTCAGGAGTAACCCTGTGCTTGTCCAGTTCTTTTTGATCCATTTTTAATTCTGTAACACCATTAGAAAGATAGGGAATTAAGAACTTTTTAGCCACGAATACCGTAGCAAAAGTAAGAGTTATTGTAGCTGCAAATATGAAGTAATAATTGATGAGTGGATGTCCAGGGGCATTAATGCCATTGGCTTCAATAACTTGAGTAGTAATTGCAGATAGCATTGTATCCACACTGGTAACGCTGAAATTGGCAGTAAAACCGCCGTTAGCTGCAGCATATCCAAGTATGATTCCTATCCATGGATGATTCCTATCCATGGATGATAGCCAAGAGCTTTAAACATTGCAGCTCCAACTACCATTGTAAACACAACCCCAGCTCCAAATCCGATACTAGAGTTAATACCAACTAACGCAAGTATAAAAACAACAACAGATATTGGTGCTCCAATAACTGCTTTTCTCATTAATGCAGAGAAAAATCCAGCCTTCTCAGCAAACCCTACGGACATAACCATAATGATCAGCTGACCCAAAGGTGCAAAATTAACATAAATATTTGTTAATGAACCCATATAGTTATTAAAGGTTTCTGAAGTCATAAGGTTTTTTACAGCATCTTCTTGCTGAACAAGCGCACCATCTGGTCCAAGTGCTGTAGACATAACAGATACGCCAGCAGATGAAAGAACTTTAGATAAAATAAGAACCACTGCTATTAAAATAGTGAATAGCCAAAAAGGGTCAGGAAGCTTATTCCCAACTTTTTCGATAGCCCTTACTATCCTTTCCATTCTATCTTCTTTTTTGACTTTTTTAGTCCCTTCCATTATAGTGCCTCCTTGTACAATATAGTTAGTTTTTCGACGTGCTGAAAAATCAACTTTAAGCTCTTTGACAACCACATAGGAATTCTGATACCTTTTGTCTAAATTATTCTCGTAGTGG
>JAAYMO010000257.1 GCA_012521375.1 Clostridiales bacterium | reverse complement strand
TTTTAACCAATCTTATATGAGCAGCATCACGACCAGTATATATTACACCATTTAACAATACTCTATCGCCGGCACATAAATCATTTATTGCGTCATCGGTTAAAGGTGTGTTTACTATCTTAGTCATATTGCTCTACCTCCAGTATAATACTAAATTATTGTTTCTTTGTGCCTTGCTGCATGGCATTGGATGTTTATGGCCACCGGCATACTGGCTATATGAGCAGGAAAGGTTTCTATATGGACAGCCAATGCTGTAATTCTTCCACCGAAGCCCTGTGGTCCGATACCTAATTTATTTATCTCTTTCAGTAGTTCCTTTTCAAACTTGGCAACTACCGGATTAGGATTATATTCGCCTATTGTTCGGAGCAATGCCTTTTTAGCTATCAAGGTAGTCATTTCTATGGTTCCACCTATTCCTATTCCAACAATTATGGGAGGACATGGATTTGAACCTGCCTTATCCACAGTTTCCAGCACAAATTTCTTAATCCCTTCCACTCCATCAGATGGCTTAAGCATTGCCAAAGCACTCATATTTTCGCTTCCTCCGCCCTTGGGAGCTAATGTGATTTTTATCTTATCTCCCTTTACAATGGTGGTATGAATTATTGCAGGAGTATTATCCCCAGTATTTTTCCGCTCCATAAATGGATCATCCACACAGGATTTTCTAAGATATCCATTTATATATCCTCGCCTTACACCTTCATTTATAGCTTCATATAGATCTCCACCAACAACTCTTACATCCTGACCAAGTTCTAGAAATACAACTGCAAGTCCCGTATCTTGGCATATTGGCATGAGTTTTTTTCTTGCTATTTCCTCATTACTTAAAATATCTATAATTATTTCCTTACCAAGAGGTGATTCTTCTTTCTCTACAGCATCTTCCAATGCTTTTTTTACATCCTGCGGAAGATAATAATTTGCTTCTATGCACAATCTCTCTATTTCCTTAGTAATAATGCCCACATCAATTTCTCTCATCATCTGACCCCTCTTAATTAAATTGCATATGTTTTGCCAGCTTATGTATTATTATACATCATTTATCTATAAAAACCAGCATATAATAAATATTAATACAATAGGAAATTATACTTTCCTTAACAATAAAAAACCCTTCAAAGTCTATAACAAACTATGAAGGGTTTTGAACTCATTTCTATCTATGTATTTTATTATATAGCAGCTTTTCTTCATCATGGGGCTCTTTTTCTTCGTCGGGATAACCGATAGCAATAACGCATTCTATTTTGGCGCTTTCTGGAATTCCCACCACTTCTTTTATGTAATCTTCAGAAGTAGTATTATCGTCATATTGCCTGCCTCTAACCTGTACCCAGCAGGTTCCAAGCCCCAAAGAATGAGCTGTAAGCTGGATTATTATAGCTGCGATTGAAGCATCTTCAATCCAAACATCGTAGGGTTCACCATCGACTGTCACTACAATAGCCGCAGCTGCACCTTCCAATAATTGAGATCCTCTTTCTCTACATTTTGATAGTTTGCTCAGCTTTTCTTTATCCTCTACAACATAGAATTCCCATAATCTTCTATTACTCGATGAAGGAGCCATTAAAGCAGCTTTTAATATAGCATCTATTTTTTCCTGTTCTACTTTTGTATCCTGATATTTTCTTATACTTCTTCTTGTCTTCAATAACTCTAACATAGTATCTCTCCTTTCATGATCTTTTCTCTATATAGTATTCTAATATATGGCAACCATGATGTCCAGTTTTACCAATAAAGAAGCACCATATCAGTTTTTGACATGGTGTATGACTAAATCTAAACTAAAATTCTCTTCTATTATAAAACCATACAGATAGTGAGAAGGACAGAAGCATATAAAGTGCAATTATCACTATGAAAACCAGTGCAATTGTAATATTACTTTGGGTATTGAAAAAGCTGATAATATTCTTGACCCATAAACTGTCATGCTTTGATTTTATAAACTGTGTCATTAGCGTTGAACCGAAGAAAATCAGGAAGAACAATACGAAGCTAGCAACTCTCATTTTCATATAACCAAATTTAAAGTATATTGGCAACCATATTCCTGTCATCAAACATACGGCTGCCAAACTGCCTATTAGGATTTCTAGAGATAAAGGATATGTCTTTAGTGGTATGTTCAGCAAATTGATTATTGTTATCATTGCCTTATATGAGAGTATTCCCATTACAGCATATATAATCACCGAAAGATATTTTGCAGCTACAATACTCATTCTTTTAATAGGTAAGCTATTAAGCAGCAAATC
>JAAYMO010000256.1 GCA_012521375.1 Clostridiales bacterium | reverse complement strand
GAATAATTATTTTAGGAGGGGTTTTATGAAAAAGAATTTTGCTATTGTATTAGCGCTAATGCTCATGCTTACTTTAGTATTCACAGCATGTGCACCTGCAAAAACAAACATGATTCTTGCAACAGGTGGAACTTCTGGAACATACTATCCTTATGGCGGAGCCATGGCACAGATTTTCAATTCAAAGATTCCAAACATGAATGTAACCGCTCAAGCAACAGGTGCTTCAGTTGAGAACTGCAAGCTTCTTGGTCAGAATGAAGCTGAATTGGCAATAGTTCAAAATGATATGTTAGATTATGCTTATAATGGAACTGAAGCTTTTGAAGGCGGAAAAATCGAAAACGTTAGAGGTATTGCTACATTGTATCCTGAAATTGTACAAATAGTTGCTTCCCCTGATAGTGGAATAACAAATGTTAAAGACATGGTAGGCAAAAGAGTATCTGTTGGAGCACCAGGAAGCGGTGTTGAAGCCAATGTTAGACAGGTATTTGATGCTACTGGACTTACTTACAATGACATGAATGTTAGCTATTTATCTTTTTCTGAATCTGCAGACGCATATAAAGACAAACATATCGATAGTTTCTTCGTTACTTCGGGTATTCCTAATGCAGCAATACAAGATATTACAGCTCAAAATGACATAGTTCTAGTTTCACTTACTGATGATGTAATAGCAGCATTGACTAAGAAGTATCCTTTCTTTGTAGAATACACTATACCAGCAGGCACATATAAGGGACAAGACTCTGATGTTAAGACCGTTGCGGTTATGGCTACATTAGCTACTAATTCTCAGGCTTCCGAAGATGTAATATATAATATTACTAAGACTTTATTTGAAAACCAACCAGAGCTTGCTCAGGCTCATGCAAAGGGAGCAGAATTAGTATTAGAAGAGGCTGTAAAAGGTGTTTCAATACCATTCCATCCAGGAGCAGAAAAATTCTACAAAGAGAAGGGATTAATGGACTAATTCACACAGGGAGGATAAAACCGGACTGGTATATCCGGTCCGGTATTTTCACATGAAACATAGATATATACTTGTCACTATAGTTGCTTTGATAATTATTGTTTTATTTATACCTATGTTTAATATGTTAACCATTACTGATGTTGAATCAAGTAGAATTGTTTTTGCTGATAGAGCATTTGATGATAAGGAGTTTTATACAAGTTTCATCCATTCTGTAAACAGAAAACATGTTTATGAGTATTATAGAATAGTTAATAACCACTTTGTTCTTTATAAGACTTCCTTTTATGCCTATGGTGCAGGGATGCCAGATTTTGAAGATTATAAACAAAAACCAGTTTTAAAAGACGGAATGGTGCATATCGATAATTTAAACATTGAAATGGAATCATTTTCTATATTTGTCGGGAGAGTTGCAAATCATAGCTTGCATATTGATAACAAGACATATAAATTATCTAATTTTGTAGAACCAGGCAAAACAGCATATTTCAAAATACAAAAAGTATCAATATATGCACTCTTAAGGAGGTTAAATCATGAATGAAGAAAGAAACCTTAAAGAAGAGGTAAAGGAAATAGATTTTGATGAAATAAT